>NZ_JRXI01000137.1:0-1269 GCF_000813645.1 Neochlamydia sp. TUME1
ATGATGCCATCTTTTACAGACGCTAAATAAGGAAGGAACTGCGCAAGCCTCTAAGATGGGGAGCAGCAATTCATTGGGCAAGCTTTCGATAGATGTCGATGAGATAGGATACATCTTATTTCCTTGGGTAGCGATGACTTTTCAGCATTTTTATTTATTAAAGGCAATATAGAAAAAATTGAAAAAGCAAGTCAAGCGAATTTGTATCCTTACCAAGGAAAAACAACTCACAGAATAAAAGAATTAAAAAGCAAGTCAAACGAATTCGTGCTCTTATCAATGAAAAACAACCCACAGATAATCTACCACGCTTTTATTTCAGATAGATCCACGGAAAGGTTGGAGACCTTCCAAGCATTTAGGAGCAACCACAGGTTTTGGCGATTAAGTGACGCGGCAATTTTGATTTGGCTAAAAGAATGAGAGGGATTCTTTGCCTTATTTGAGAAAACGGCTCTTTTTTGCGCAATGTTTTAATTCTTCTATTGAATGATGGAATGCAATACGCCTAGCTTCTCCCTGTCAAAAAAGGTTGTTCTCACAGCCTAGCAATCTGCAGAAAAAGAGAGAAACTTCTGGTCATTATAAATGCGTAGGTTAGCTTAAGCTTACTTAGTTGCGGGAAAGAAAGCGATTACTTGCTTAAAGATAAGATGGCTAAAAGTTTTTATCTCATTTTGGCTCATCCCAATTTAAAAAGTACTTATGGCCATTCTACAATTGAAAACGCCGCCTTATTTTTTCGGGGATATCTTTCAAAGGATTTTCCGCTAATTCAAGTATGAGAAGCTGAGACAATTGCCCGATCTCTACAGGAAGGCTGATGAGCTGGTTTTGATTTATGTCAAGCCTTAGCAGCTGAGACAACCGCCCGATTTCTGCAGGAAGACTGGTGAGCTGGTTTTGGCTTAAATCAAGCTCTTGTAGCCGAGACAACCGCCCGATTTCTGCAGGAAGACTGGTGAGCTGGTTTTGATTTAAGTAAAGCCATTGTAGCTGAGGCAGCTGCCCAATTTCTGTAGGCAGGCTGGTGAGCTGGTTTTGATTTAAGTAAAGCCATTGTAGCTGAGGCAGCTGCCCAATTTCTGTAGGCAGGCTGGTGAGCTGGTTTTGGCTTAACTCAAGCTCTTGCAGCTGAGACAGCTGCCCGATTTCTGTAGGCAGGCTGGTGAGCTGGTTTTGGCTTAAATCAAGCCCTTGCAGCTGAGACAATTGCCCGATTTCCCCAGGCAGGCTGGTGAGCTGGTTTTGGCTTAAATCAAGCCCTTG
>NZ_JRXI01000138.1:0-1876 GCF_000813645.1 Neochlamydia sp. TUME1
TAAAACCCACATTCCGCAAGTTAATTTCCATTAGCATATAATTTCTGAAAAGGAGGACCTAAAACCTGCAAAATATGCCTCATATTAGGAGTTAAATTAAGGATTAACTCTTTTATACCCTCAGGAGTCCGTTTGATTAAGAGGTGCACACCTTCAAAAACTTGGAAAATCCAGCGCATGGTAGGCATCTTTGTAGGTTTTCCTAATTGATTAGGAATGGAGGTAGACAGCTTTTCTAATTGTTGACGTAAATGGCGCTGGGTAAGGGTATAAACTAGCAAGCAAAGACACATAATCATGGCTAAAGCTATAATTCTTTGCTCATTTTTAAGGAATACCGAAGAAGTCATAAATAATGGATCTTTTAGAAAGCGGAATCCTCTTTCCACCGATTGTTGGCCTTTATAATTGTCTAACAGATCATCATTTGAAAGAAGCTCGGCATTCAGCTCATTAGTGGCCAAGATAAATTTTCCTTTTCTTTGTAAGCTATTAGAAATTTTTTGCTCATCTTTTGCTAAAGCTGCCTCCATTCTATACTGGATTAATAAAGCTTGCTCTTTTTTAGGTCTGCCAGGTTCTTGCTTGCTTCGTTTTTGTATAGTATTTATTTTGTCTAGACGATGATATTTAAGCTTTTTTTCAAAAGCTTTCAAGGCTGCTTTAGCATCTTTTTCGCAATCAAAAGCTTTTGAGGCAAGCTGCTTTAATTCTTTGACTTTTGCTTGCAGCTCTTTTTCTATTTGCCTATCTAAGGTTTTCTTTTCCCTTATAAAAGCTTGTTCAGAATGGACTAAAAGCCACCGTTGGGGAATTCCTGCATAGATAGAACCTAATTCAACGGCCCAGTAATCCGCAGACAGCTTTTCCATTTCTTCTTTAGAAAAACTAGATACAAGCTCATAGGCTGCTCCTATTTGTTCTGGAACACGCGTTACCCATTTCATACTATTGGAAATATCTTTTAGTGTGTCAGCGGTATACATAGCACTATCGGCAACGAAATAATGAGGTTTGGATCTATCTTTAATTTGGGATTTAAGCTCTTTTAAAGTTTTCCTAAAATGGCTTTTATCCGAGGTATTACCTGCAAGCGCTTGAGCTAATAAAGGAACATCTCCATCTTGGCTGCAGATTAAGGAAATCATAAATTGTTTAAGGTCAGGCCGATAGTCTTTTGAATGTCCAAACGTAATGATAGGAACTTGCTCCTTCGAGGAATATTGCCCTTGAACAGACATGCTTGTCGTATCTAAATGCTGAAATTTTTTATTAACATTAAATTTTAAGCAGGCTTGCAAGGCAATAGCTGAAAAGATAGCATCACATCCATATTCGTAGCAGCGATCTAAGGCTCTACCTAAACGATCATCAGATACATTTTCAGATTTACATGCTCTTCCTAATAATCGTTCCACAGGTTTACTTGCGTAAAATTGTGCTTCTAAATATAAGGGACGTGAAGTAAAACCTAACCCATTGATGACCATTAATTTGATACATTCCCCAGTTGTTATAAGAGCTCGGGGATCGGGGGGGATTAGCTGATCTATCATGCTCACTAAATTGATTTCGTCACACATGGCAGAAACAATTCCTAAGTGGTCAAGGTCTTTGCTACTATACTCTTCCATCGCTTATATCCTCTCTTTCTTTGCTTTGAGAGGAACAAGCTTAGTTTTTTCTTGAAAAAAACTTAAGCCAATTTATCAAAATAATAAAAAAATTATCCAACCATTGTTTTAACCTGCGGAATGTGGGCTAAAAGAATGAGATTGATTCTTTGCCTTGTTTAAGAAAAACGGCTCTTTTTGGTGCCTTGTTTTATTTCTTCTACCGAATGATGGGATACAATACGCCTAGCTTCTTCCTGTCC
>NZ_JRXI01000139.1:0-17560 GCF_000813645.1 Neochlamydia sp. TUME1
CTGCGCAAGTCTCTAAGATAGGGAGCAGCAATTCATTGGGCAAGCTTTCAATAGATGCCGAAGAGATAGGATGCATTTTATTTCCTTGAGTAGTGATAACTTTTCAACATTTTTATTTTAAAAAACAATATAAAGAAATTAAAAAAACAAGTCAAACCCATTCGTATCCTTATCAATGAAAACAACTCACAGATAATGTACCTCGCTTTTTTTTAGATAGATCACAGGCAAGGGTGGAGGCCTTTCAAGCATTCAAGAGCAGCCACAGCTTTTGAAGAGTAAGTGACGTGGCAATTTTGGTTTGGCTAAAAGAATGAAATTGATTCTTTGCCTTATTTGAGAAAAACGGCTCTGTTTGGCGCAATGTTTTAATTCCTCTGCCGAATGATAAAATACAATACGCCTAGCTTCTTCCTGTCAAGAAAGGTTGTTCTCCCAGCCTGGCAATCTGCAGAAAAAGAGAGAAACTTCTTGCCATTATAACGAAAGTTCCAATTTTTCTAGAAACCATCAATAGTAAACAATTTATTGATTGTTAACAGCTTATATTTGTTACCGGCATTTTTTCCTAGTGAGTACATGCGCCTGATTTTTTGGCAAAACTTTTGCTGACTTTATCTTTAAAGCCTTAAGCATTTGTTTATTTTGGTGACGTGGTTCTGGAATTTGCTGAAAACCAGTCTAAGTAATTTTTTGGTGACTACAATTTTTAATAAAAAAATCTTAAGGGTTTAATAATAAACCAATTGCTTACTTTAACCTTATAAAAAAATAGAACTTCCGTTTAAGCTTTTATTCATCTAAGTCAATGATTCTCTTGCCAAATGGCAGATGTGCCCAAAGATTAAAATTCTCCGTAAGCTTTAAAAATAATTTCTTCAAATGACTTTACATATCTTTTAACATCAGCAAATTGCTCATATTGCTTTTTTGCATGATAAGACCACTCTTTATACATGGCTGGATTGGTTAACAAATGGCAAGCAAGCTGAATATATTCTTCTTTCTTTCCCGTAGGTACAGCCCGATCGATTCCCATAAAAATCCCCCCATAGCGAGCTTGCTGAGGACCATTTATATCAAACATAGTGACTACAGGACAACCCGAAGCCATTGCATCTAAAATAGCCAAACAACTTCCAAAAGGAAACTCATTTAAATATAGATGCATAGAGCGTGCATATTGACTGGGATTAGCCAGAGGCCCTAGATAATAGAAACGATTATCTACCCCATATTCCCTAAATATTTTTCTTATTCTTTCTAAATTGCTAATAGCTCCTATAGGGGCATAGACAGCCTGAGGGACTTTTTGAAGAATTTCAGCGATGGCATAACATAGCTCATTTGTCAACCGTGTATCTAATTTAGTGGATATAGTAGTCATCACCAGGCCATCCTCAGGTAAACCTAAAGATTTTTTTTCATAAGGCTGAGGAAGCCAGTTTTTTCGGACATCCAAAGCAAAAGGCAACGCAACAACTTGCGTATGAATTTTTTTGTATAAGTCTTGGTAGACTTCTACGGCTGTATCTGTACTAACAATAGCTAGGTCAAAGCCGGGATAAGTAGGCTGGCTACCATGCTCTAATAAAACCCTTAAAGGTACATCTACCATCTGTGCTGCCAGTGTATTAACCGTATCGGGACCATGGAAAACTGCTACATCTACTTTAGCCTCTTTAAGTAAAGAACTTAAATGATGAGCTCTATGTAAATAAGTCGTCGGCTTCTCATGGATAAGAGTAGATACCCCTAATGTTTGGAATTGACAGATTAGCGGCCCCCCTCTTTGCAAAGAAGAGGAAGAGGTATAAAAGTTGTAGGGATATTCTAAAAGATTTTCAGTTAATATTTCTGTACTTATTACCATGAGTTCTAGCTTTGAAGAATTATGATGAAGCACTAAATTCTGTAATAAGCGCGTGGGAGCATGGCCTCCACAGGCAATTTGAGGAACAATATGCGCTACTTTTATTTTATCTTTCGCTAGGCGAGCTCTTACAGTTCTTTTTTTAGCTAGATCGGAGAGCAAAACCTGCATCTTATCCGGGGCTTCTGGGCCCAGGAATTGGCTAGAAGAAGGCAAGCCCTTGTGGGTATCATACCACTTAAGTTGTCCCTCTCGCATATATAAAGCAGGCAAGCGACTAAAGCCTAAACGGTCTTGTTGAATAGAGAACAACAGGCGTTTGGCAATTTCGTACAGCCCATTGCCTAGCGGGGTATCCACATTAAATTCAGAATAAGGTTGGGAAAAACAAGCTTGTAAAGCATGCATCAGCGCGGGAGCATACACACGCAAATGAGAAGTAGGAATAAAAAAAATGGGGTAAAATTCTTTGCCTAAGAAATCTTTAAAATTTTGAGAGTTTATTTGTGCATGAGGGTAAAACTCTAAAACATAAATAAGATGATGAGCTTCTCCTACCGCTTGCACAAAAGCTGGAAACTGCAGCATTTGAAAAAAAACAGCCAGGGAAGTAAAAGCAAAAACCGCGGGGCATTCCTTAAAATTTTCCAAAAAATTTGTTAAATCTTCCTTTAATGGCTCAAAAAAAATTACAGGAATTCTATCTAAAGGCAGCTCTTCTAAAGAGGGAGGAAATAAAGAATATTGTAAAGGATACCAAGGATGAGCCTCCCCATATTGGCAATTAAGACTTAAAAGATAAGAAGATTTACGTTGAAGAAGGTGTTGCCATCCAGCGGCCATACGTAGATGAAATTCAAATAGGGTTTTAAAATTGCTGGGGACTAAAACTAAAATTTCTTTGATAGCTTCAGGGGATAAAGGTATCCTTCCTTGTTCAGCTTGAAAAATTTTTTCAAGGAAAGGAGGAGCATTTTTACCAAGACCAGATGGTTCTTTTTCCTGGCAAGCAAAAGAGAGAAGAAACAATAAGAAACTTTCTTCCACTTTTAAATCATTAATAGCTTTCTCATACAGGAGAGGATGACCTTGCTTTAAATGATTTATAAGCATTAATTGATATCTAGCTTCTAGACTTTTACCGAAAACTGCCGCATCTACAAAATTGATTACCTGCTTTACCCATTCGTTAGCAGGCTGAAGGGTATCATAGGTAGGCTCCGGAGAGTAGATAATCTGGCTTACAGCAGCTACTAGGTCTCCCCGACTATAAAATTCAAAAAAGTTTTTTAGATATTCCTGCATTTTATCCAAACCATCGCTTGTTAGAAAAAATTTTTATATAACATGTAAAGGGCTTTATTAAAAAACTTAAATAGTAAGTTAGCTTTTTGAAGAGAGACTTTACTTGAAGGAGCTAATGAAGCGATAATAACTTTCTGGCGAAAGGATACGTAAGGGTGAAAGAGCCATTTGACAAAAAGATTGTCTTGCAACAGAGCGCTTAGGAGTAGCAAATAAGACAAACATTACAGCGCTTAGGATGACTAGAGGATAAAATAAAATGGCCATCACACCTATCACAGTATCGCGCTGTTTATTAATTTTTTTATCAGCATCATACCAGATTAATAAGGCTTCTTTAGATAAGAATCGCACTTTTTGCTTGGGCACATATTTAATGACTTCTCTTGGCTGATTGGAAAAGAAAGTTTTGATAAAAATCTCCTCCATCTCCCCCCATTGAGAAGGAAGCAAATTTTTTAAAGCCTTGAGCAAATCTTTAGGTCGCAAGGTTTTCCTCCTTAAAAAACTTTGTATTTGAAGAGAGGTAAGCTTCTTAAAAGTCTCTACCGTCATTCCTTGAGCCTCTCCTATTACTAAAGGACTTACACTTCTTAAAGCCTCAAGATTTAGATAAGGAAGGAAAAGTATAAGCTGCAAAGGAGCCACTCCCTGTACTTGGGTTTCATCTAATGCATTAATAATTTCTTGATCTAAAACATGTTTAGGCTGTAATAAAGCAATTTGCTTGGCTAAAAGATAGGGATAAAATTTTTTATTTAGACGCAATAATGTCTCGCGACAAGAAATTTTCTTTACTTGCTCGACTGAAAGTTCTGCCAGGCCCTCTTTAGACAGGTGGCAAATTTGCTCTACATCTATTAAAGTTTGAATTAAATGACGATGGGAGGCCGATAATTTAGCGATCTGGAATAAATCAAGATAGGAGGCCAACGATGCATCCAGCAATTCTAGTTGGTCAATGTTTAAATAGGGCAAAGGGCAAGGTTGATTAATTTGTAACACTTGCTCATTAGAAAAATAAGAGGCTAACCGAGGATCTACTTCATTCACCCAGGTAGGATTCATAGCTTGAATAAACGTTTGGGCCTCAGGGAAAATTTTTTCTTCCAAAAAATATTTTTTATAATCCTCAATTTTTAACAAATGCCAAGAATTAGAAGGCAATAAATGAAACTGCGAGGCCTTCAAGAGATAATACTTAGCAGGCGCCACTTGTTGCAACTGTTCTAACTGAGTTAGATTGGCTAGACACTCATCAGGGATCAGTTTTATACATTCTGGCAGAAGAGCTGGGGCCATACAGGGACGGACGGTTTTAGCAAAATCTTCTAAGCCTAAAAGATCAATTTTTAATATTTGATAAGATCTTTGTCGATCTTTACTTAAGTTTACGAGTTCCTCGGGATTAATACGTCCCAGATGCTCCTTAGGCAAGTAATTTAAAGCCTCTCCTTTTAACCAATAGACTTTCTCTGCAGGCACTTGGGCAATTTGCTCAGGCAAACTCAGATGCCGCAAACGATAATTAGGGACTAGCTTTACCTGTTCAGGGGTGACATGTTCAAACTCTTCGGCAGGCAGATAATCAAAAAAGCTAGCACGTTCAAGCATCGCCACTTGCTTACTAGAAAAGAAACGAGCAAAGTGCCAGGGCACTTGATTTAACGCCTCTTGGTTTAAATTTGCAATTTCTTGATTCAACCACTCCGTTTCCTCAACTTTATTGCTAAAATGAAAAACGGGCGCCTCTGCAGGCTTTTGAGCTAAAATAGGATCTACAGCAAGTATCTGAGCTTGAATAGGATCTTTTGCTGCTTGTATGCTTAAGAAACGATACTTTAGCTCATAATTTTCCTTCTTTAACTCATTTTCTACTAAGCGTGGATAAGTACGCAAGTAACAAGCATTTCCATTAAAAAAATGGCCCCACCAAAGAGCTCGTTTGGTGATAGGTAGGCATTCTTGGGGAAGCACACTTTCCTCGTTTAATAAATGTCCTTCTAAGTTCAGTAGCCAGCAATCCTTTAGCCGATAGTGCTTGATTTGCTCCCGCCAAAAAGCCGCTTCTTTAAGATCAATAAATAGGGGAAAAAAGTGAGTGCCTTGTTGAATTAAAAGAAGGTGAGCTGCCTTTTTCTGAGCTTTATGAAAAACTGGGAGGTCTATCTCATGAGAGCGAGCCAAATTTTCTGTCAAAAAAAGATCGGAGGGAAAAATTTGATAATAAGAAACTTCATAAGGAAGACGTTTAAGTAATTTGCGGAAAGTCGTTAAATGAGGAAACTTGTAATCTAAGCAGTTCTCAGGGTTTTCCTTCAATTTTAACCAGGGAAATGACTCAGCGGCTGGCGCATCTACACGGACCGCATACTTTTGCACTTCCCTTAAAGATTCTTTTTGAATTTCCACATTAACTTCTAGTTGAATTTCCTTATGCTTTTGGACAAAGACTTGTGTCTCCCTATTAGAGGAAAAACCTTTAAAAACATACCACGTTAAAGTATTTTCGGCCCATTCGACAATTTTTTCGGCTTTTTCTTCCAAGTTTTGTAATTCTGTGACCTCAAAATAAGGAAAACCCACTTGTTGGAAACGACTATTGGTAGCATTAAAATATTCTTGGACAACTTTATAGGCAGGCACCCTTTCTTTTAAATCTAGAAAAAGATTAGCAGGGTCTTCTTTAAAAGAGGTGTAAAAGAGCCACTCCATCGCTTGGAAAATTTCAAGGCCTTCCAACTGTGGGATAGAAGTTATTAATTCTTGCATCATTTTTTGAATGACAGCTGCACAATAGATTTCTCGCACTTGCTGAAGAGCTGATTGCAATAATTGACTTTTTTTTCCCTCACTTTGATTACGCAAGGCACACGTAAAAAGCCTTTCTATTCCAGAAAGAGCAGGCTTGGACAAATTTTTAACGTTTTTAGTTAACACTTCTCCTGCCATTTTGTGGAAAATAATGTCCACGTTTTGGGCATAAAAAAAATTGCGCGCACGTAAAGTTCCTTGTAAGATAGTGCGTAAGGTAGTGGATAAAGGATCAAAAGTCATTGCCACCAGAGCATTGGCTTTAAAAGGAATATCAGAGCCTATCGCTCTTAGCTCATCAAAATAGATAAAGACCCGTTCTAAAAGCACTCCTTGCTTTTCAAACTCTTCTCGACGGGTCATCGCTAGAGCGATAGGTTCCTTAAGTTCTCTTTTTAAGAGAAAAAATTTTTCCTGGGTCCCCCTCTTGCATAAAAATACTACGCCATCTATTTCCTCTTTTAAAGGCTGAAAATTTAAAATCTCTTCTGCTACTGCTTGATTAGTATAGCGTTTTAGCATCCCACTCGCATCAATTAAGGCTCTAAGACGGCTAGCAGCATCAGGTGTCCGTTTAATTAAAATAGCATTTAATATCTCCTGAGGGGTTGCTTTCTCAATTTCTGAAAGAAAACTTTTTTGGCTAGCGATATCCTGAGTAAGCTTGACTAAAATACGTCCTTCGATCCCTTGCTCAAGAATACAGCTGTCTGCTATTTCTTTAGGGAAGGAATCTTTATTGCCTAATGTTCCTGAGCAACCGATAAACTGTGCTCCCATGTGGCTAAGCGCAGCGGGCCCACAATTTAATAAAGAGCTATGATAGCGCAAGAATTGGTCAGAAAACTCGGCATAAAAATCTATACATCGCTGCGGGCTTGCATTTATTTCTTGAAGGGTTGCCTGTAGATGTTCTGGCGACCATTCCTGATGTAATGCTAACCCAATGAGTGCTTTAAAATGCTGGGCTTCAGCAGATTCTTCTGGTGAACAATGGTAGATTTCAGAATAGTATAGAGAAGCTTCCCTCATTTGATCCCGGTATTTCATTAGGCGCTCTGGATGCACGCCCGCATTAATAGCTCCCTGAAAATAACAACAAGCGGCCACATAAATATTAGCAAATTCCGTATGGTTAGGAGCATCTACCCCTAAGTAAGGAATAATTTTGCCCTCCTCTGTAAAACCATATCTTTGTTTAAATCCTTTAGCAAGAGCGAGCGGCAAAATTTCATTACATAATTCTTTTATTAAAGCAACTGTTCCTATGGCCTGTTGAATGGAACGTTGTGGCTGCATTTTTAAAGCTTCTAGGCTTCTCAAAAATTTAAGATGGCGCTTAGCCTGTTTACGCTTCTTTTCTTCTCTAATTCCTAACTTATCTAAAAATCCTACATCATCGGTAGCATTAATCCCTTTTAGCAGACGTGTATCTATTTTCTCCAAAATGTAATCTTGCAAGGATACTTTGAAAGAGGCGTAGTTTTTGGGAGAAATTAAAGGAAAAAGAGGCGGATATTCACTTATAAGCACTTTTACGAGCCTAGGAAAGACCTGCTCTTGCAGTGTTTGCCTGGCCACGCAGGCCTGATTGTCTTCTAAAAGATTCAATAAAGGGGCAATTTTTGCATCGGTTGAAAGAACAACATAGATGTATTTAATGACTTCTAGGCTATCTTTTGAAATAGCAACTTCTAATCCAGCAGGAAAATTAATCTCTTCTAAGATGTTTAATAGGGAATCTACCTCATCGGCTAAAAAAAGACAGTGAGTTTTTATAAAATAAAGGATATGAGCTAGCTCTACAGCCCGTTTTAAGGTTAAAGGATCACAGTTGTCTGGCTCTTTAAATGCTTTAATTTGATCGATTAATTCCTGTCGGAGAATAAGCAAAAAACTAGCTTTCATTAATATTAAATAATTTTTGTCTTTGGCATGATGGAGTTGAGCTTTAAGGTAGTAAAGAATTTTAAGAGAAGCTAAATCTTCGCGATTAAAATCTAGATCTATCACATCTTGCTGCAACCGTTTAAATTGAGTATTCATTAGATTGGACTTAAGAGAAGGATATTGGGAAGGGTGAGCTAAAAAAAGAGGCACGCGTGCGTTTTTTGAGGCTAACCTAGCAAGCTTTGCTAAGATCACACTTGTTTTTCCTCCCCCCATCATCATTTGAAAAACGACTGCAGGGCAATAGTCTCCTAGATTCTCTGTAAAAATCTTTCCTATCAGAAGATGCAATAATTGAGCTTGATCTTTGCGCATACGAAAACCCGCAATATGCTCAAAAAGCAAGGTTTCCAAATAGCTTTGGCTATCTGGAGAATAATTTTCGAAAGGATTTAAGAGCTCTCCAATCGCTTGCCATGCCTCCTGGACAGCAGGCTCATCCTCCCAAGTTAGAGGGTGATGGCTTTGAGTATGAATAATAGAGAGTAGATGACTTTTAACCGTTGCTATAATTTTGTTGCTAATGCGCCATTCTAAATATTCCTGCATACATGTTTGTAAAGCTACTAGATCTTCTTCTAAAAAATAGGGATTGCGTCGTTGCAAAAAGGCTAGCTTTTGAGAGGATGTAGGGAGAAAAATGGTTTTAAGGCCATCTTCTAGCTCCATTTGAATTTTATCTTCTTTAACCTCTTTTAATTTTGCGAAAATTAGAGCGTTTATTTCCGTAGGCCTTCGATTTAAAATTCGCACAATGTTGTTGATCATCCCCACATCATTGCTTTCATAAGCATAGGTAGTGAGGATTTTATCAAGCTGCAAAATTGCTGGGAAAGTAGGAAGTAAGTAGTCTTGAGCGCCTTTTTGAAGCTCGATCCCTTTGTACCATTCCTTTCGATAGAAATCTAAATCATTTTTAAAAAAATCTTCTTCGTTACCTTCTATTTTAAAAGGACACGGTTTTTCATCGGATAAAGAAGGATAAACAGTATAGTTAGCAAAATCCTCTTTGATTGCTTGAATGAGCTGGAAAGGAGAAATGCTTTTACAATTTGCAAGTAGCAGGTTCATCTTGTAGGTAAAATATAAATCTTGAAAGATTCTTCCCTTATTTATTTTCTCTTTTTTTTCTCCCTGACTAGATTGCTTTTGGATAAGATTGGATTCTAGTTGAAACGTGGGTAGAGTAGCTAGCAGTTGCTCAAACCACCCCTGCACGTGCAAAGAATTTTCCGCATATTTCTTAGAAGTTAAAGAGGGCAAAAGAGGGGCTCGATCTTCTTTTTGCAAGGCTACCTTAAGAGAAAGATCGATAAAGGGGGGAATTTTTAGAGTCTCTAACATATAGACTAATTCCCACTTTTCTAATGGAGAAGTATAGAGGGAGGAAAGCTTAAGATAATGATAGGCAAAAGCTTTTACAGGATAAGTTTGGCCCGGTAATAAGGCCATTCCTAGGGGTCTTTCTATTCCTTCTATAAGCTCTAAAGTGAGATCTATAGGCTCTTTCCCCCCGCTTAGACCAGGATTTTTCCAACGAGCCAATAGGGACTTTTCCAAAATTTTGGCTGGCTTTTGGGTCATCACTATTTTTTGTCCTGTTCTTAGCTCCTGTTTACGATTTTCCCATAAAGCTTTGTTGTTTTGGCCTGAATAAATTTTTAAATGCTCTGTGTTCTCAGCTATCCAAAGCTCTATTTCTAAACTTAATCTAAGCGCTGGGGGGACTGAAGAGAGATGGCTTAAATAATGCTCGTATATTTCATCAATAAAGGTTAAAGGTCTATGAAGAGGATCCCATCGACCTTTCAAATCGATTCCTTGATCAATTAAAACCTTATAAGCGATTAATTTAACTGCGGCTGCGGTAGCCGAGTGATCACACGCATCTGCTTGGCTATCAATAAGCCATTTTAGGATCAACTTTTCCGGCTGGTTTAAGCGATGGTGCGGTCTAATAGAATGCAAAAATTTAAAAGCTTGATAATAATCTTTACCGAGAAGAGATAAATAGGCGGCAAACAAATTTTCTTGGGGGGTCTCAGGACAAAAGCCATATAAGTTTACTTTAATTTCTATTCCTTCTATGGAAAGCAATTGAGAAGGAGCTTCTATTCCTCCTTTTTCTACCATAGGATAGACAATAGAGGAATGCCTATCTGCAACATGGCGTTGGAAGGGTAAGATTAGAGAAGTTTCCTCTTCTTCACACAGGGGATCCCCCCTTTTTCTCTTTATTTCGATCCCGTAAATTTTAAGAGGAGTGGATTTAAGTTTTATCCCATTTTCTATGTGAAAGACTGAAGGTGCATAAAAACAAGCGCCTAATTGACGATCAAGGCTTCCTTTTTCATAAAAGTCAGTGTCCTGACGTTCAAAAACAAGAGGTCTTCCGTGCGGCATACGTATATGGGGAAAAATCAATCGATCTCGATAATCGAAGAGGATCCCATGAATATAACGAGCAGCGTAAGTGTAATAATGCTGGCCAAACGCCCCCGTACACTTCTCCAGATTAGATAAAGATTCTTCCTCATTTTCTACCAGTTCAAGCCTCATGCCTTTTTCCGGGCCCTCTTGAAAGACCACAGCCCCTTGGTCATTTCTTAATAACCAAAGCTTATCGGGTTGAGAATGATAATAGCCTCTAGCGGATAAATTTTCACAATTGAGCCACCAAATACTGTCTTGACAAAGCGATGTAGGTAAATGCAAGCATTTAGCCACTTGAAGAGGTGGCAGATAAAAATACCATTGCCCTTCGATCAAGCGTTGTAAAAAAAAGGGAAGCTTTTATCACTGCTTAACCGATAAGTTCCGGTCAAAGGATCTGAAAGAATAATATAGGGATGGGATTTATCTACTTGCCAGACCCGCACACGATTAGAAAATAAACGTCTAAAGTCGACAGATTTAAGAATAGGGGCAGGAATAGGTAAATATTGACCTTTACTCGAAGATAAGCTGAGAAAGTCAAAATGCTTATTTTTTTGGATTTCTTGAATGAAGGCCGGCTGAGTCTTGCTTAGTGCATTATAGTGGCGCCACAGGCGGTAACGCATATTACACCACCAGGCCCCTGTCGCAGTATCCATAGAAATTCGTTTCTGCTCTAAATGCTTATGGAGTTCTGCGCCCTCATCTAAATAATCGTTCCAAACCTGCAAGGACAAATTTTTTCCTTCCTCTAGTCCTAGCAGCTTAAGTAAAAGGATTTCTATATCTGCAGCTTGCTGATCAAACGTTTTGGTTTTCTGCAGACATGTTTTTAAGTCTATTATCCACTGCGCATGGAACATTTTTAAGGTATAACTAACGCTTTTGCAACCTACAGATGAAGATAGATCAGCTAAACGGATGGTAAGATTTAAAAGACATTTGCACTCTTCGCTAAGAACACCCTTATTTAAATTCTTAGCAAAAATGGCGGTAGAGTCTAAAAAATCTTTAAGAACAGTATTTAAAACTTGAGGGTAGAGCTTAAATTCCTCTAGTAAAGGAAATATTTCTGTCCCCTCTTTATCTATCACAATTTTAAAAAGATAACTTTCTAAAAAAAATCTAAAGCGCTCGATTTTAAAATTTGAAATTTGGTACTTTAATTTGCTTAGTAGTTCTACAATCGTTAAAGTAGGTTCAGCAGCAGCTTCTTCAAATGTAAGGCTAAGATGGCTCATCTCTTCCTCTACACCTACAAAACGTTTTAAAGTTTTATTTTGGTTTTCTCTCCACTTCTCTTTGGAAAGTAAATTTCTTTGATTAACATTTAGTCTTATTTTTTTATCTCTACCCTCCAAGAAGAAATCAAAGCGCTTTTGATGATTCTTAGCATATGTTAGGCTAAAGCCTAAGCCTTTATGGAAAGTGACAATATTTTCATGGCCTACATGATATCTAGATCTTTGATCGCTTAGAAGGTGAACATGCATAGCTATATTTACAAGTTTAGACAAAGCGTTAATCCAAGGATCGGCAAGGTCTAGCTTATATGGCAAATGGTTTTGAATTTTTACATTTACTAATTCGGCTAATAATAATTGCCCTGGAGTAACGGCTTGTAGGCTATCTAAGCGTGTCCTTCTTTTTAGATGGTAATAATGCTGGTTAATCTCATTTTTGATCGTAGGGTAAGCCTGTAAAATTTCTTCAGCAAAACGACCGTCGGCTGTATCGTCAAAACTTTCCTTGCCTTTTTCATGGAATAAAAAAGCAGGCTTTACCTCTGGGGTATGCCACCCTTTGATAAAACTTAGTGTATCTAACCTAGCATTCCAGGAAGAATAGGACTCGCACTGAAAATAGGGACTAGTAGTTAAAGCTAGATAGCCCTTAAAAGCCGGTTTAAATTGATTTAATACCTTTTGATCATCCAGCTTTTCACAGAGAGCATAAGCAATTGCTAATAAGCGCACTCCACTATTTTGCAGAGAAGATAAAAAACGCCACTGTTGGTGAAATGCATGCTTAGCAAGCCTTTCTGAAAAAATAGATAATAGATGTAAAGCCTTCCTAGATTCCTGAATGGATAATTTCATCCAATCACTTTCAAGATGAGGTAATGATAAATTCATCACTTCTGAAGTTAAATAAGGTATCACCCATTCATAATCATAAGATTCAAAAAATTTTATTTTATCTTTTATATTTGATAGTTTATCAATGACCCCTTCATTAGCTATAGGCCCCTCTCTATTTACATCTAACTCCTTTACCGCAGGAGGGGTTAGAGGAGAATGCAATGTAGATTCAATAGAACTAAGATACTGTAAGCATTGTTGTGTACTTTTTTTAATAAGAAAAGATTGATTTACTGCCAACTTACAGGATTTAAATCTATCATCGGCAGGAATAAACTCGCGCAGCCATTGTTCGGATTCTTCCTTTAATTGTTCTAAAGTACCGACAGCAGCTTCATACAATTCATATAGGGCTATAGAAATTCTATCTTTACGCTTGAATAGATGGCGAGCCGAAGTAATTAAAGCCTTATTAAGGAGCCCTAATCTAGCATTTAAATTTTCGCTCCTACAAGAAAGAATAGATTTTCTAATCGCTAAGACTAAAACTAAACGGGCTATCACCATAAAGGCTTTATAGAGCTCTAAGGAGAACGGTGACGTCGTTTGAGCTTCTATCCATCGATGAATGAATGCTGTCATTGCTTTTAGCTTATGCGCATGCTGTAATTGGATTAGACGACTCTTAGACTGGGGATCAATCAAATAGGCACGCAAAGGCTCAAAAGCTATTAGGCAAGCATGCCCGGCGACATCGAGGGCCTGTGAAGTTTTCCATAAGATGTCTGCATGAATAGATAAAGGTTGTTGAAAATTAGGCCCTAACAGATCATCGCTAGGAACAGCGGCGTAATATCTTAAGGGATAGGCTTTTTCATCGCCGAAAGCATATTCTCCGAAGAATTTTCTACTATTTTTCTCTACCGTAAAAAGTTCTATATCGAATGTATTGCCTTCATTTTTGCGATAAAGAACTACATTTTCTAAACTTTGCCCCCACGCGGTTTGATGAGTTAAAGGAAGTATAAAAATTTTATTTTCCTCTAAATGAAAAAGACGAGAAGTAATTTCTGAAGGGGTAAGGGCTAAATTATCTAGCAAGCTTTGAAAAACATATAATAAATCTTCACCAATTTCTGCACCCCAAGCAGGTGCCAATTGAGGTAGACCAGCAGCCAGAGCTATCCATATTTTTAATAGACTTTGAGGATCAATTTTGTTAGGATTTTCTTCTGTTAATAAGGCTTCGGCTACTTCTTCAAAATTAGCTATTTTACTAATTTCCTCTGCCAGTTGATCATAAGCCTCATTTAAAAGGGGAGCTTTAGGATGTGTTTGAAGAAAGAGTTTAGAAATTTCATTATCAAAAATTTTCTGTTCTTTTAAAAAACTTTTAAGCGCATGCGTAGCATTCATCCGTTAGTAAATACTTTCCTTCATTATAAATTAATAATAAAAGTTGGATAGCTTATAAAAAAATTATTGACTCTAACCTAATGGGTGTTAGGCCTCGCTATATACAATCTTATGAATAGCACTAATATAAGTTTCCAATTGATCAAAATAGGGGCTAAAATCTAAATAAAAATCAATATCACAAACGGTAGACTGGTGATTTTTAAAAAATTCGCTTCTCTTCAGCTGTCTCACAAAGCTAAAAAATTTTGAATCATAAAATTTTGCATTTATCAAAGGTTCAATATCTACAAGCTTGCCTATAGAATCTCTAAAAATTGCTTGCTTACTATAAAATGATAACCGCTTAAATGCATGGAGGGTAGGAGCTGCCTTTAATAGCTTTTTAGCTTCGTGGTTTTTGGCTTTTTGCTTAGCAATTTCATGCAGGCAAGCATTCTCAGCAGCTCTCCTTGTATCCTTATCCTTTAACAGCCTTTTTAAAGCCTCTAAGGTTTCTTTAGTTTTCGTAAAGAAAAACAACCTAATGAAAGTATATCCTACCTCATTGGAATGGATGGCTGCCTCTAGCTCTTCTGTATACCCTTTTTCTACCAAGATATCTTTTAGAAATATGCCGAGAGTATAGTAAACTTCGTAGGTAGGCCCTTGCATGTCTGCGGCTAGGTTTCTTTCTAGCTCATCTTGAATGCAGGCAAAGTCTTGATACATTTGCCAGATGCTGGTTTTTAGGTCTTCATCAGCCGCTATTTCTTCCTGCATGGAGGCTAAACATTCGCTATAAATTTTTTCTTTAGCCTTGTATAAAGCTTGGAACTGCGGAGAATAATACTCCCCTAAAGCCAGCATTTCTTGAGCAAAATTAAATAAATCAGCTTTTTCACAAATCGAAATTAACCATTCTGCGGGAGAAGAAAGATCCGCGTAAGATTGTTGGAATTCCTCAAATTTTTCATGGTAAATTGTTCTTTGCTCAGGTGAAGTGTTTTTAGCATTCTCAATAGCTCTTTGAAAAGCAGCCATTAAATGAGTATCTTCTAAGAAAGGGGAAAGAAGTCGGATAAATTGGCAACAATCCTGCTGCTCTGTATATAAATTTAAAAACTTTTCTAGGGCAATAGCTATCTCTTTGCTCTCTTCATACAAATGATCTAAAAGACACGCTCGCTTACGTTTAATTAATTCCTCAACCCCTTGCTGCAGATGTCTATACTCTTTTGCCTGGTCTATTAAATTTTTATAAATTTTTTCTAAAGGAATAACTTGATTATCCGCTATATCGCTAGCAGAAGATTTGCTTCTTAAAGGAGACTCTCTAAATTCGAGGGCTGGAGCAAGGTCAAATAAAGGCTGCGGGAGTAAAGGATTTTTTTCATTAATTTCTAAGCTACTTTTTTTATAATAATGAATAAATTTTCTTTTCTTTAGATTAGCAAAATCAATCTGCGCCTCTCGGCTACATTTATAAAAAAAAAGATACCCGCCCAAAGTATAGATAATTTTTATAGCTATTTGGGCAGCAATTTTTATCAACTGCCAGCGGGTCATGTCACTTTCGTACTTAAAATAGCGGTCATCTTCTGATGCTATTAACGTCCCCTTATCATTGCCTAAAGTTGAATCTGGATGATAGTACACCGTTAAAGACATCTATCACCTAAACCCAAGCAGACAGAGGAAAAGAAGCTTAACATTGCCTTTATTTATCATTATAAAGCCCCTCAAGCACTTAAAAAATTAGCTTAGCAAACTTATGTTTTTTCCTTGAGTACTCAATAGATTGATCTTTACAGGATTAGCCTCATAGATAGCAAGAAGAAAACTACACGCCTTAATATGTAAAAGATTGTCGCTCCTTAAGATCTATGGCGCATCATCATGCCTCTTACTACAAGCTTTTCTTAAACAAATGTTTTTTAGAAAACAAGCTGTCTGTCGCTCTATTCTCTTTTTTCCCATTAACTTATAAAAAATTGCAGGTAGCAAAGCGGATAAATTTTAGCAACAAAAGGAAGGGGTTTCAGAGCGCATATTTCTTTCCTTATAAACTTTAAGCCTGGCATATTTGCTAATATATGCTTACGCTAATAAGTATTTTCTGTTAGTTGGAAGCGATTTTCCGCACTAAAATCTATTATTCTATAAGTAAAAGCTGCAGCCTTTCTCTTTAAAGAAAGCGCCAAAAACAAGTTAAAAATGCTTTTCATTTAGTTTAACAAGTTGATCTTTCTCATCAATCAGGCGCGCTCCCAGGAGCTGTTTTCTTTAGATAGATTTGAGGTATATAACATTGAGGTGAATAGAGACACCAATCATCTTCCTCTAAGCTATCATTAATAGAGTTGGCTTTTAAAGCGTCTAACTTCTTCAAGATATCAGGAATTTTTTCCCTGGCAGCGCGCCTTCCTGCTTCATAAATCTGGTCTCTTAAATGGTCACTAAAAGTACCAATATCACAAGTTTTAGGACGGATAATTACATCCGCATGATGACAGCAGGTCTCATTTTGCCACATAAAGGCTATCTCTGCACTACGGGTGGCTACTTCAAAAAGATTGGTGGGAAAAGTACGTGGTAAAAGTTCACAAAGATCTACCGCGATAATAAGCTCAGCTCCTATATCAAACGCCACCTCTACAGGAACTGGATTGACCACGCCCCCGTCCACTAGTATACGTCCTAGGTGTTCTTGAGGTACAAATATAAAAGGAATCGAGCAAGAGGCCTGGACGGCTTTTTCCACATCTCCTGAACCTATGGGAATCAATTCTCCTGAATGTAAGTCACTAGCCACTATCACTAAAGGAATTTTTAGCTCTTCAAAAGTTTCGGATTTTAAATATTTATTTAAAACTCTACTTAACGAGCGACCCTGACAAAGACCATAACGACACTGCCATAAATCAAAATCTAACAAAGAAGCTGCCTTTAAGTTCCAAACAGCTTCTTTAATATATTTAGCACAAGGGTTATCTGCATATAAGGCGCCTACAATACTGCCTGCACTACATCCAACTATTAAATCCACCGATATTCCTGCAGCTTCAAGTTCTTCAATAACTCCTACATGGGCCATACCACGCACGCCACCACTCCCTAGGACTAATGCGACACGAATCTTTTTAGGGACGTAAAATGAAGGCACAGAAGGAGGATTTACAGTTGGCACGAGACGATGAGAGTAACGACACCCACTCACAGAGAAGAGTAATAAAAGGAACATTAAAGCAGTAAAGAATCTAATTTTTTTTTCAACTGTAAGAAGTGTTTTATTAATAGGGAATCTCATTATTTCTCATCTGCAGGGATTTATATGGCTCTATTTTGCCTAGCACAGCGTATAAATAGTAAAAGAAAAATTTTATAGTCAACAAAAAAATCATCTATCAAAAAAAGCCCTTTTACTCATGCATTCTTCCTGAAATATTAGTGAAATGTTTAGTGGGCCACTTAAGCTTGCCTAGACATAAAAAAGTTGTGATTTCATTTAAGAGCTTAAGTAAGTAGGTAGATCTCTCTCGGACTTTAAGACTTTAAAAAACAAGGCTTTTAGCTTAAGCTAGCGGTTAATTCCTTGCTAGATTTTTTTAATACTCAGGGGATAAAAAGAAATTAATACCTTTTAAAAAAGCTAAGTCTGCATACCTAACCTTATGAAAGTTACCTCTCTACTTAATCAGAGGAA
>NZ_JRXI01000140.1:0-13622 GCF_000813645.1 Neochlamydia sp. TUME1
ATAAAGTACGGGATTACATAAGAAGTAGCTTGAAAGCGTATAACTTTAAAGATAGTCTCTGTTATTCAATGATTTGAAGCTATAGGGAAGGAGAAGTAAACAGATCCAAGTTAGATAAATTTGTTTAAGTTACGAAATTAAAAAAGCTATAAATTTATCCAAAAACATTGACTAGCATTTAGCCATAGCTCTAGCAACATCCTAATGGATGAATAGCAGCAACAGCTTTCAATCAGATAGGCAAATGCTAAAGGTTGCTGAAAAATCAGGCATTTCTTGCCTCTCTCGTAAGCTAGAACTTATCAATCAATGCCCTAGAGCTAGGTGAAAAATGAACATATCACCGATTGGAGGTTGTATAGGCTGTAAGGCTGCTTTAAAGCAGTAAATTGACCTTTAGATTCTTTCATCTTTTTTAACGATATAAAGTAAAATATCTCCTTGCTGTAAAATAGTAGGAGAAAGAGGATTTAAAATATGCTTCCCGTTCCTTTCTAAACCTACAATAAGCCCTTTTATATGCTGCTTAACTGTAGGACTTGAAATAGGCACATGAAGAAGACAGGGGTTTGCATCGACATACATTTTTTGAATCTCCATAGCTGGAGACTCCTCTAAATCCACAACCTCTTCAATACGTTGGATCGATAAATTGAATCGGTTAATTTCCTCATTTTCTCCCAAAACGACTAATTCATCCTCTGGCAAAATTCGCTCTTGAGCATTAGGTAACCAAATTGTCTTTAAATGTCTTTGGATGGCCACGATATTAATTCCAAAAGATGGGCGTAAGCGACATTCCTCTAAACTTTGGCCAATAAAAGGAAAATGCTCTTTAACTTTGATTTTTACCAAGGTACTATCCCAAGGAGCTAAGCCTTGTAAGAGAGTCTCATCTAGCTCATGTTTGCAAGTCAAATTATTAATCAGGCGATTTTCTAACCATGTGTAACACCTCTTAAGCGGCCGAAAAAATAGGGTAAAGTAAATAGAGAGAACAATGCTTAGCGGAATTGCTACCCAGGGAAAGGAAAGGTATAGACAAGATAACATGCTCAGTTCAGCGGCGGTGATGACCCAGAGCAATATCTGTAACATGCAGGCTTTTTTGTTGGCTTTTGAAGAAGGATAGGTAAATAACATTGCCCAAATAAAAGGAGAGGCTAGTATGTAGAGCATCAACCAAAAGATAAACTGAAATGGCCATTGCTGATCCACTATAGGAAGAAAGCGAGGAATAATCACTTGGGCACTTATTGTCGCTAAGATAGCCATAATGATAGCATTGACAATGAAGCGCACGATCTTTTTTTCTTTCACCCCCTTGGGCCCCAGGTGGCCCCTCACAATAGGAAGTATCCAAGCATGATATTTTTTCAATAGCATGGCCCCCTTCTGAGGCATAGAGTTTTCAATACGATAGCTAACCTGCAGGCTAAGCTTTATCAAATAAGGGGTAGCAAAAGTGGTAATTGCTGAAATAGCAACCACGATAGGATACAAGGATCCATCGGTAGCTACCAATGAACTTCCTAATCCAACAATGATAAATGAAAACTCTCCTATTTGAGCCATGCTAAAACCGATCCTTATTGAATCAGAAACCCTTTGTCCTGCTAATAACGCCCCTAAGCCGCTAGTTAAAAGCTTGCCGGTAATGGTTACTAAAGAAAGGATGAGAATAGAAGGCCAATATTCTATAATTAGTAGCGGATCAATTAACATTCCTACCGATACAAAAAATACTGCAGCAAATATATCCCGGATGGGCAAAGTTAATTTTTCAATTTTATGGACTAAAGGTGTTTCGGCTAAGATAGAGCCCATAATAAAGGCACCTAATGCAGCCGAATAGTTAAAGTAAACGGCTACAGAGCTAAGGAAAAGGCATAATCCTACAGAGATAATAGTCAAAGTCTCGGCAGTAATATAATTTTGTATTTTCCGCATAATATAGGGCAAAGCAAAATAGCCTACAAGAAACCAGCTGGTAATTACCTGCAAAAGCTTTAAAGAGGTTGATACGATTCGGGTGGAGAGAACTTCTCCAGGAGCCCCCAAGGTTGAAACATATACTAGCAATAAGATAGCTAGCAAATCTTCCATTAGAAGTACCCCAACCATTAGCTCAGCAAATGAGAACCTTTTTAGATTAAATTCTTCCAGGGCTTTAACAATAATAGTAGTGGAAGAGATCGATAAAGCGGCGCCTAACAAAAGGCATTCATAGGGAGACCAGCCGAGCATTTTGCCCGCAAAAAAACCGATGATAACCATTAAGACAACTTCGAATAAGCCTATAATAATCGCCGATAGTCCTAGTCTTCTTAATTTACCGAAAGTAAACTCTAAGCCTAATGAAAACATTAAGAAAATTATCCCAAGTTCAGCGAGTAATTTAATTTCAAATTCATCGTCGATTAAGGAAAAGGGAGGAGTGTAAGGGCCGATAATAATACCTGCTATCAGATAACCTAGGACAGTAGGCTGCTTAATCTTTTGAAAAAGTACAGTCATTATGGCCGCTATGCATAATACTACTGCTAGATCTTCTATAAGAGGTGGTTGATGCATAGTCACCTAATTTAATACTCTATTGGCCATTCTACCTATTTCATAAGAGTAATCAAATGAAAAAACATTATTTTTTTTCATTGATGTATAAAGCTTTTCTATTCATCGATTATACATTTTGCTTTCAAGGATAATGAATGATAGAGTCAGTTGTTGCTAAGCTTCTCAAACCTTTCATTCATAAAAGAGTAGAGAAGATAGAATCAAAAAAAGATGAGGAAGACGCTAGCTGTAGGCTTAATAAAACTTAAAGGAGGAAGCAAAAATTTCTAAAAAGACTGACTTGCAAAGATTTTATAAAAGTTAAAGTGAAAAGATATTAAGTTTTTTTTGAACTATTTCTAGGCAAGATTAACTTATACCTATATGAAAGATAGCTGTCTTTTTCTCTAACGATTAAATAAGCCATGCATGGATTAAAAGCTAATAAAAGGATATTAGAGACTTAAACGATAACTTATAAAAAATGAATGGAACAAGCAACACGGACCGAAAACTACCCCACTCCCTTTATGAAATTTATCCATGAAAACGATCTCTTTTTAAAACGAGCCTAAAAAACTTTACCCTAAATGTTAACTTTATTTTTTACTTCCCTACCTTTGTTCTGTATGCTTTTAAGCAGCTAACATTTTTATGGATGAGTAATTTTAAAAGTTGGGCTTATCAAACACTTGCCTTAGCCAAGAAAAAAAGCATGCTAAGCGATTAGCTTTATTTAAGAACTCACTCATTGTAAAATGAGGTTCTTAAAGCTTATGCTTCATTAGTAGCCGGCTATATAAGATTCCCGCTAGAAGTCCACCTATGATAGGCCCTATCCAGTAGACATATTGATAAGCCCACTCGCCTGCCACAAGAGCAGGGCCAAAAGCTCTAGCAGGATTCATGGCAGCCCCTGTTATTCCCCCTCCCATTAATATGCCACATAAGATAAAACCCCCGATCGCAAATCCGCCGATGCCTTTAGAATCCCCTCGTGTGTCTACAACCGTTCCATAGACCACTAGCACGAGTAAAAAAGTCAAGATAGCTTCAATAAAAATTCCTACGGAACTAGATAAGCTAGACTCTATCATAGGAGTTCCTAACTTAGCTAGAGAAAGAGTAGCAGCAGGAAATATCCCTTTTAAAGCAAAAGCTCCTACAATAGCGCCTAAAAGTTGAGCGACTATTTCTGTAAAGGTAAGAATCGTATTTTGCTGGCCACCAGCCCACACTGCCAAACTCACTGCGGGATTGAACTTTCCTCCCGAAATGTGTGCCAACGCTGATACCATTACTGCAAGGGCAAGGCCATGAGCAACAGCGATTCCTAACAACCCCACTCCCCCATGAGTCATCTCATTTAAGCAAATGGATCCGGCACCAATAAAGATGAGAGTAAATGTGCCAATAAATTCTGCTAACAACCGAGCTATATTCATATAAACCCCCTTTCCCCTCTATTTGTAAAAAAAAGACCGCTACATTTTGCTAACAAACAAGTAAATTTTATAAATTTTATCATAGAACACTTCTATACATAATAAAATTAGCAAATAATCTCAAGACTTTTAGAAAATAAAATATTTGAGGAATATTTTTTATAAAATATTATTAACAAAAAATTGAGCGAAAAAGAGTAAGCGGTCACGAGAGATAGAACCACTTAAGTTTCTGATGATAAGGAGGTAATGTAAATCAGAAAGGGCAATAAATAGAAAAGACAGCTATTTGCAAGCATTTTTGGCTTTGCAGATGCCCTCAGAATCGCCTCTAAAGCTGGGCCTACCTTGTGACCGCTTACAAAAAAGAGGGTTTTCTACCTTTACCAGCAACTAAAAAGGTTTTTCTTAATATTCTTCTTTCAGGCTCTGGTGTTTATCGGTTTAAAAAAAGTTATAAAGCTATTGTTAAAATTTGATGTTAAATAGACGAGGTTAATTGAATATCTAATTGATCTATCTCAAAAGTTTCTCCTATTAATTTCAGGTCAAAAACCATTTCTTGCAAAGCTTCATGGTTTTCAAAGACTTTTTGAGGACAAGAAAAATAAAGATGTATCCCTGAGAAAAAAATCTCAAGCTCGGTATGCATAAGTTGGTGGGGATAAGGTAATTTAAAAGAATAAAGCTGAGTTAGTATGGCTTCTTTTTCAACAAGCCCATCCCTCCTTAAATATTTAAATTCACACGCCTGCTCGTTAAAAATAACATAAATTTGATTTTTTTCTTCCTTGGTAGAGAGCCTAGGGGTTTTAAGAGAAAGATTTTTTTTGACGGAATTTGCTTCGTCTGGTGTTTAACATCGCATTACTAATTAAATAAACAAGGTTTTGCTGAAGAAAATTATAACTAATTTTTAAATAAATTAAAGCTTGATCGAGAGAAATTTTTTTACTAAAGTTTTTTTTCTACCTCTTCATTTAGCCTTTCCCTATCGATAAGATGGAAATTTATAAGCATCTCATATCCTTTTTGTAGGTCGGAAATTACTTTTTTTCCTCGGGATAAAAGTTTTTTAATTTATTGATAAGAAATTTAAATAAGTGAGGGCTCCCAAAGAAGCGTGCACTAAAGATTTCTAATAAAGAATAAAAGCGCTCGTCCGCTGTCTTTCCTGATATAGTGAGGGTTTGGCCTTCCTCATATAAATGGATAATATTATCCTCCTCTACTAAAATGCGTTCAATATCACTAAAATTCTCTAAAGGGTTTTTTATTAAATTATCTATTACTTTCTCTTTTAAATCTTGCTTAGAAGAAATTTCACTTTCTCTTAATTTTAAATTTTCAAGCAATTTTAAATGAATAAATTCTAATTGGGGATTTAGCTGCCTCTCTAGGTGATCTTCAATCAAGCTAAGAGTTTTGGCTAATATTTTTCCTATCAATTTTAAAGGTGTAGTATTGATGGTGGACAAAAGTGACGTTGCATTTTCATTTATTAAATAGACAATTTTTTCCACAAGTGTTCCCTTAAAACAATCTTGCATTCCTAACTTGGGATCAAAAGACTTAATATGTTGGCTAAACTTTAGCAAACTAACTTTATGGGCCTCTACGATAGATTTTAATTGCTTTAAGTAAAGATAATCATTGGAAATTTTGGCATATTCTAACGTTTCAATTGATTCTATGCTTATCTCCTCTTTTTTCCTCAAGGTAATATTTAATGAGGAAAGGGAAGAGAAAGAAGTACTTTGTTTTACCCCTGGTGAAAATGAGACATTTCTGCGAGGAGACGAAGAATTATTTATCTTTGAAGCCCCCCCTGCCATAAATAATTGTATTTTATCCTGCAATAAATAATTTCTTTTTTCAAGTCGACCGATATTATTAAATAATTCTGCTGTATGAGGAGCATACTTTTTAATAATCTTTTTATTACGTTCAGTCATCAACTCTGCATCCAAAAAGATTTTATCCTTTAAGAATTTTTGGACTAAATCTAACAGCCTCGTCTCATGCTGGGCATCCCAGATTGGAGAAGCGTTATTTAACGACGATATGGAAGACCTCTCCGATTCTTCAAAAAGCTTCTCCAAAGCTAGCTTTAAAGCCTTTTCCGCTTCCTTTAAGCCTTCCGAAAGATATATTTTTTCTTCAGAGGCTTTAATAACCTCGTAGCCTAGTAAACGTAAAGATAGTAAAACAGCATGTAAGGAAAGATTTTTAGCTTCTTTTAGAGAGAACACCCCCTCCTCACTTTTAAAAAAATCATAAATATTTATGCTTACCGGGGTAGGTAAAAAACTTCTTGTACAATTAATGCAACCAAAAGAGTTACTTTGAGAATAGGTACTCGGCTCAAAACTCGTGGAAGAGTTTAACCGATGCATAGAAAGTGATGAATCAGCACAATTGTTATTCAGGAGCGAGCGAGAAAAGGGTGAATTTTTTAAAGTAAGCTTCTCTCCCATTTCTTCCTCTTTAGCAGCTAAGCGTGCTTTTTCTAAGTTACGTTTCCGTACACTAGCTGTTATTTTTTTCTTAGTGGCCCCTTGTTCGGGTTCTTGAGGCGGCGTAAAGAGGGTAATAAGATCTTGTACTGAATGATGTTTTCCTTTGATAGAACCACGAGCATCAAAATCTTTGCTATTGAGATTATTTTCTTGGCTTTTATGTATAGAATTAGGAATAGTATTCATCTAGCGCCCTCTTTTTTAAATTTATTTTATATATGCTTAATTTTCATGTTATATACAAGTATTTTATTCTTATAACAAAATGGATACCTGAGAATAAAACATTTAAAGAACTTTTCACCCCCCTAGATTTAAATGAAAGAAAATTTAACTAACCTGCAGGAACGCCCACGATGTGCTTGGGTGCCAAAAGATCATCAACTTTATGAAGCATATCATGATAACGAATGGGGTGTCGCCGTCCATGACGATCTTAAGCATTTTGAGTTCTTAATTTTAGAAAGCGCTCAAGCTGGCCTCAGTTGGGAGACAATCCTTAAGCGCCGTCTACATTATGCCGAAGCTTTTGCTAATTTTAATTGGATAGAGATAGCTAAATTTAATCAGCAGAAAGTAGAAAATTTAATGAAAAATTCGGGGATTATCAAAAATCGTTTAAAAATTCAAGCGGCTATTAACAACGCTCAAAGATTCATGGAAGTCCGTGAAGAATTTGGCACTTTTGATACCTACGTTTGGCAATTTGTAGGAGGGAAAACTAAAAATAATTATCGGAAAAGTATCAAAGAAGTTCCCTCTGAGACAGAAGAATCGCGAGCCTTGAGTAAGGATTTACGACGTCGGAATTTCAAATTTGTAGGCCCTACTATCATGTATGCTTATATGCAAGCAGTGGGTATGGTTAATGACCATACACAAGACTGCTTCTGCTATGTCCAAGAAAGCTAAATATTGAATATTAATAGGTTAGAGATAAAAACCCTTGCTTACTATCCCTTGTTTTTTGGCTTTTTCTTTGCCATGGCAGTTTCTTAAGCTAATCCTTATGAAGCCTTCCATTTAGTTAATAATAGATCAGGATTATATGCATTTTTAGCTTGCCTAAGGGCAGGAATTCCTAAATCTTGCTCTAGGTTGATCCACTGCACACTATCAGGTAGGCTTAAAGCAAAATCTCGATAAAGAAAGGGTGTCGCTCCTTTAATGGAAGTTAAAGCTTTGGTAAAATGCAATAGAGCTGTTTTTGGAGTCAGGAGTTCACCCAGAGTAAATCCGAAGGCTTGGCCGTCAGCATAGGCAATTCTTCCAAAGAGATGTAATTGGGAAATGTATGTTAATGCTTCTAAACAAGAGTAGTAATCGGTTGTTTCTTTAGAGTCTTCCTTTTGAGATTGCCATCTTTCCAGTAGCTTAAAAGCCTCTTGTATATTTTCCTCTTTAATTTCTTTGGACTCAAGAGAATATTTTCTTTCTAACTGATTTAATAAATTTCTTCGGCTGCTTAATTCTCTACCTTGTAAAGTTTGCAATTTGGACTTGCGAAAAAGATAGTCTGTATCGGCTCGGCAAGAGATCAAAGACATATTCATTTTTTGACATTCTTCTACCCAAGCATCTGGAAGAGGAAAAAAACAGCAGGTACAGCCTGGCAAAAGCTCGGAAAGTTTAAATTTTATTTGCTTAGGAGGCACGCTAGGGATGACAAAACAATCATTATTCTGCCATCTTCCTTGAAGGCAAGGAGTTGAGCATTCTACAAACTGGTAAGCATACTTTTTTCGAAATAAAAAAGCATTGGCAAAACTATACTCGGCAAAACGCAAGTCATAAGTTACACAAAGATCTCGCCAAGCCGGCGAAAGAAGAGGTTGATGCTCCAATGTAAGGGGCTTTATAATCATTCGACAGACTGGGGTTGAAATTGATACATTCTAAGGCTTAAAATTTTCCATTGCTCATTCTTCTTTGTTAAAACATACACAGCATGCTGCAAAAGGGAGTTAAGAGGATCATCTTTAGCCCCCTTATCCAATCTGACTGTGCTATCCACTATTACAAGCTCAAGATTTAATAAACGAGCTGCATCTAAAGATTGGCTAATTGTACTTTTTCCATAAAAGCCAATTTTTCCTGATTTAAAGTGCTTCTCAAGTTGAGTTGGATTCATGATCCAGCGTCCCTGAGGAGTCATAAAATCTCCTTGTGGGCTCCATAAAGAAACTAAAGCTTTTATGTTATGTGTATTCCAAGCAGCATCAAAGGATTGTAAAAAGTTGTTAATCTCCATAGAAGCAAGAGGCAATTCATTTTGGGCAAATAAAGAGGCACTCGCCCATAGGAATAAGCTAAATAAAAAGCGTGTCATCAGTTCCTCCTTTTTTTGTTTAACTTATATTTTAAAATTTATATTCGCAATCAGAAAGGCACCCCCCTAACAAATTTTTTATTACTTTAGCTATTTTATGCTCTCTCCTTACAGGAGATATTTAAGCCTAAATCACATGCAAAATTAAAAGCCGTGCACTTTTATATTTAACGCGAGTTAAAGGTCTTTTTTCAACTATTTCCTTATCCAATGACTCGTGTTAATTAAAGAAGTAAGATGGGTGGCGCCTGGTGCCAAAAGTCATACCCACAAAAATATTGCCAGTAAGCATTTTCTACCCATCGATACATTACATTTTCATCAGAAATCCCCTACATGTGTTACAAGGCCAGGAGCCCTACAACAAGGGCAGTGAAAAAGGAAGCCAAAGCCTTTATTAAGCTCATGCATCAAGAGTTTTCATGTCCAAACGATGCTAAACGCCAATTAGATAAGTTTGTAAAAAAATTTAAATATATATAGATTGTAGAACCTCAATTTATTGCAACTCAAAAGCATACTATGTCTAGTCGGCCCAAGGCTGAGCAAAAACCTTCTATATCTAGCTATCGCCTATAAAGCATATTAGCTTGCTCTTTGCTTAACAAGTTAGCCGATACCCTCTTGGTGATTAAGGATACAAATTCGTTTGACTTACTTTTTTAATTTTTTTATATTGCCTTTAAAAATAAAAATGATAAAAGGTCATTACTACCCAAGGAAATAAAATGCATCCTACCTCTTCGGCATCTATTGAAAGCTTGCCCAATGAATTGCTACTCCCTATCTTAGAGGCTTGCGCAGTTTCTTCCTTATTTAGCGTCTGTAAAAGATGACATCATCTGCTAGATTCTGAAGCGATGCCTTCTCTTTATAAAAAAATAGCCCAGCTTCATTTCCCCAGGAAGAATACCACTACCAAGCGAACTCTTATGTTAGCTAAAGTTTATCAACTTAATCCTGGACTTACCTCTACCGAAAAAGTTTATCAAGTTTTTAAACAAGTTTTTACCTTAGCTAAATTTATTTCTCCTCTGGAATTTATAGAGAAAACAGAAGAAAAAAGAGGCTTAACTCTGGCTAATTACTCCTCTTATCTCTTAAATATTAATCGCCTTTTACTTTGGAAAAAACTTCCTGGTGGGGAAGAATACTTGAGCCGAGAAGAAATTAAGCACTTGCCTCTAGAAAAAAAAGGAGAGCTTCTTAGAGATTGGATTGAAGAAAATTGTAAAAACATCATGGCTTTAGATTTATCTAAAGTAGGCTTGACTTATTTACCCTCAGAAATATACCAGTTGTCTCAGCTGCAAGGGCTTGAATTAAATCAAAACAAGCTCGCCAGTCTGCCTGCAGAAATCGGGCAGCTATCTCAGCTGCGATGGCTTTACTTAGATCAAAACCAGCTCACCAGCCTTCCTGCAGAAATCGGACAATTGTCTCAGCTGGCATGGCTTAACTTAAATCAAAACCAGCTCACCAGTCTGCCTGCAGAAATCGGGCAGCTGTTTCAGCTGCAAAGGCTTGAATTAAATCAAAACCAGCTCACCAGTCTGCCTGCAAAAATAAGGCAGCTGCCTCGGCTGCAATGGCTTGATTTAAGCCAAAACCAACTCACCAGTCTGCCTGGAGAAATCGGGCAACTGCCTCAGCTACAAGGGCTTAACTTAAATCAAAACCAGCTCACTAGCCTGCCTGCAGAAATAGGGCAACTACTTAAGCTGCAATGGCTTGATTTAAGCCAAAACCAACTCACCAGTCTGCCTGGAGAAATCGGGCAACTGCCTCAGCTACAAGGGCTTTACTTAAATCAAAACCAGCTCACTAGCCTGCCTGCAGAAATCGGGCAATTGTCTCAGCTGCATGGGCTTGAATTAGCGGAAAATCCTTTGAAAGATATTCCAGAAAAAATAAGGCAGCGTTTTCCATTGTAGAATAACCATAAGTAATTTTTAAATTGGGGTGAGCTAAAATGAAGTAAAAAAACTTTTAGCCATCTTATCTTTAAGCAAGTAATCCGCTTTCCTTCTCGCAACTAAACAAGCTTCAACTGCTTGAATCTATCTGAAAAAAAGAGTGAAAGATCATCTGTGAGTTGTTTTTCCATGGATAAGGATACGAATTCGTTTGACTTGCTTTTTTAATTTTTATATTTTGTCTTTAAAAAATAAAATTAATAAAAGGTCATCTCTACCGAAGGAAATAAAATGCATCTTATCTCATCGACATCTATTGAAAGCTTGCCCAATGAATTGTTACTCCCTATCTTAGAGGCTTGCGTAGTTCCTTCCTTATTTGGCGTCTGTAAAAGATGGCATCATCTGCTGGCTACTGAAGTCATGCCCCCTCTTTATAAGCAAATAGGTAAAGTGCATGTTCCTCAAGAAAATGTTAAGGAGCAGGCTCTTATTGTAGATAGGATTTATAAGCTGGAAGAAAAGCTTTCTAAAACAGCAAAGGTAAATGCAATTTTTAGGCAAATCTTTACTTTAGCCAAGTCTCTTTCAACTTTAGAATTTAAAGTACAAATAGAAGAAAAGAGGTGCCTTACTCTGGCTAATTACTCTTCTTATCTCTTAAATATCAATCGTCTTTTACTTTTGAAAAAACTTCCTGGTGGGGAAGAATACTTGAGCCGAGAAGAAATTAAGCTCTTGCCTCTAGAAAAAAAAGGAGAGTTTCTTAGAGATTGGATTGAAGAAAATTGTAAAAACATCATGGCTTTAGATTTATCTAAAGCAGGCTTGACTTACTTACCCCCAGAAATAGGCCAGTTATCTCAGCTGCAAGAGCTTCACTTAAATCAAAACCAGCTCACCGCTCTGCCTGCAGAAATCGGGCAGCTGTCTAAGCTGCAAAAGCTTTACTTAAATCAAAACCAGCTCACCGCTCTGCCTGCAAACATAGGACAGCTGTCTCAGCTGCAATGGCTTAACTTAAGCCAAAACCAGCTCACTAGTCTTCCTGCAAGAATCGAGCAGCTGTCTCAGCTGCAATGGCTTTACTTAAATCAAAACCAGCTCACCAGCCTGCCTGCAGAAATCGGGCAACTGTTTCAACTACAAGGGCTTTACTTAAGCCAAAACCAGCTCACCGCTCTACCTATAGAGATTGGGCAATTGTCTCAGCTGCAAGCGCTTTACTTAACTCAAAACCAACTTACCAGCCTTCCTGGAGAACTCTGGCAGTTATCTCAGCTGCAAGAGCTTAGCTTAAGAGAAAACCAGTTCACCGTTCTGCCTACAGAAATCTGGCAGTTATCTCAGCTGCAAGAGCTTAGCTTAAGAGAAAACCAGTTCACCGTTCTGCCTACAGAAATCTGGCAGTTGTCTCAGCTACAAGAGCTTGATTTAAGCCAAAACCAGCTTACTGACCTTCCTGCAGAGATAGGACAGCTATCGCAGCTGAAAGAGCTTTACTTAAACCAAAACCAGCTCACCAATCTTCCTGCAGAAACTGGGCAGTTGTCTCAGCTGCAATTGCTTTACTTAGATCAAAACCAGCTCACCGTTCTGCCTACAGAAATAGGTCAATTGTCTCAGCTGCAATATCTTCTTTTAAATCAAAACCAGCTCACCGCTCTGCCTGCAGAAATCGGGCAATTGTCTCAGCTGCAAAGGCTGGAATTAAATCAAAACCAGCTCACCAGTCTGCCTGTAGAAATCGGGCAGCTGTCTCAGCTACAATTGCTTTCCTTAAATCAAAACCAGCTCGCCACTCTGCCTGCAGAAACAGGTCAATTGTCTCAGCTGCAAGGGCTTAACTTAAGCAAAAACCAGATCACCAGCCTACCTGTAGAAATCGGACAGCTGTCTAAGCTGCAATGGCTTTACTTAAGCAAAAACCAGCTCACCGCTCTGCCTGCAGAAACAGGTCAATTGTCTCAGCTGCAAACGCTTGAATTAAATCAAAACCAGCTCACCAGCCTGCCTGTAGAAATCGGACAGCTATCTAAGCTGCAATGGCTTTACTTAAGCAAAAACCAGCTCACCGCTCTGCCTATAGAAGTCGGGCTACTGTCTCAGCTGCAAACGCTTGAATTAAATCAAAACCAGCTCACCGCTCTGCCTGCAGAAATAGGGCAGCTGCCTGAGCTGTACACGCTTAAATTAGCGGAAAACCCTTTGAAAGATATTGCAGAAAAAATAAGGCAGCGTTTTCAATTGTAGAATAGTAAGTACTTTTTAAATTTGGGTAGGCTAGAATGAAATAAGAAACTTTTAGCCATCTTATCTTTAAACAAGTAATTGCTTTCCTTCCCGAAACTAAGTAAGCTTAAGCTAACCTACACATTTATAATGACAAGAAGTTTCTCTCTTTTTCTGCAGATTGCTAGGCTGGGAGAACAACCTTTCTTGACAGGAAGAAGCTAGGCGTATTGTATTCCATCCTACGGTAGAAGAATTACAACAAAGCACCAAAAAGAGCCGTTTTTCTCAAATAAGGCAAAGAATTAATCTCATTCTTTTAGCCGCACCAAAATTGCCGCATCACTTAATCGCCAAAACCTGCGGCTGCTCCTGAATGCTTGGAAGGTGTCCCCCCTTTCCTTGAATCTATCTGAAAAAAAACGAGGTAGATCATTTGTGAGTTGTTTTTCATTGATAAGAGCACGAATTCGTTTGACTTGCTTTTTTAATTTTTATATTATCTTTAAAAAACAAAATGATAAAAGGTCCCCCCTACCCAAGGAAATAAAATGCATCCTATCGCCTCGACATCTATTGAAAGCTTGCCCAATGAATTGCTACTCCCTATCTTAGAGGCTTGCGT
>NZ_JRXI01000141.1:0-1319 GCF_000813645.1 Neochlamydia sp. TUME1
GGGCAGCTGTCTGAGCTCCAAGAGCTTGAATTAAATCAAAACCAGCTCACCGCTCTGCCTACAGAAATCGGGCAATTGTCTCAGCTGCAAGGGCTTTACTTAAATCAAAACCAGCTCACCGCTCTGCCTATAATAATCGGCCAATTGTCTCAGCTGCTAGGGCTTGATTTAAGCCAGAACCAGCTCACCGCTCTGCCTGCAGAGCTATGGCAGCTATCACAGCTGCGGGGGCTCGGCTTAAACAACAACCAGCTTACCAAGCTTCCTAATGAGATAGGGCATTTATCTCAGCTGCAAACGCTTGAATTAAATCAAAACCAGCTCACCGCTCTGCCTGCAGAAATCGGGCAGCTGCCTGAGCTCCAAGCCCTTGAATTAAATCAAAACCAGCTTGCCGCTCTGCCTACAGAAATTGGGCGGCTGTCTAAGCTGCAAGAGCTTTACTTAAATCAAAACCAGCTCACCGCTCTGCCTATAGAAATTGGGCTGCTGCCTGAGCTTACCAAGCTTGAATTAGCGGAAAATCCTTTGAAAGATATCGCCGAAATAATAAGGCAGCGTTTTCAATTGTAAAATGGCTTAAGTACTTTTTAAGCTGGGATGTGATAAAAGAAATAAAAATTTTAACCATCTTATCTTTAAACAAGTAATCCGCTTTCCTTCCCGCAACTAAGCAAGCTTAAACTAGCCTACAGATTTATAACGGCAAGAAGCTTCTCTCTTTTTCTGCAGATTGCTATGGCTGAGAGGACAATTTTTCTTGACGGGAAGAAACTGGTGTATTGGATTCCATCATTCGGTAGGAGAATTAAAACAAGGCACCAAAAAGAGCCGTTTTTCTCAAATAAGGCAAAGAATCAATCTCATTCTTTTAGCCAAACCAAAATTGCCGCGTCACTTAATCCCCAAAACCTGTGGCTGCTCCTAAATGCTTGGAAGGTCTCCCCCTTTCCTTGAATCTATCTGAAAAAAAGCGCGGGTAGATTATCTGTGAGTTGTTTTTCATTGATAAGAGCACGAATTCGTTTGACTTGCTTTTTTAATTTTTTTATATTACCTTCAAAAATAAAAATGATAAAAGTTCATCACTGCTCAAGGAAATAAAATGCATCCTATCTCTTCGGCCTCTATTGAAAGCTTGCCCAATGAATTGCTACTCCCTATCTTAGAGGCTTGCGTAGTTCCTCCCTTATTTAGCGTCTGTAAAAGATGGCACCATCTGCTGGCTTCTGCAGTGATGCCTTCTCTTTATAAGCAAATAGGTAAAGCGCATGTTCCTCAAGGAAATGTTAAGGAGCAGGCTCTTATTGTAGATAGAA
>NZ_JRXI01000142.1:0-15663 GCF_000813645.1 Neochlamydia sp. TUME1
TCTGCCTGCAGAAATCGGGCAGCTGTCTGAGCTCCAAGAGCTTGAATTAAATCAAAACCAGCTCACCGCTCTGCCTACAGAAATCGGGCAATTGTCTCAGCTGCAAGGGCTTGACTTAAGCAAAAACCAGCTCACCGCTCTGCCTATAGAAATAGGGCAGCTGTCTCAGCTGCACACGCTTAAATTAGCGGAAAATCCTTTGAAAGATATCGCCGAAAAAATAAGGCAGCGTTTTCGATTGTAGAATGATCGTAAGTACTTTTTAAATTGGGGGGCTAAAATGAAATAAAAAACTTTTAGCCATCTTATCTTTAAACAAGTAATCCGCACTTAAATCAAAACCAGCTCACCAGCCTTCCTGTAGGAATAGGTTAGCTATCCAAGCTGCAAAAGCTCCACTTAAGTGGCAACCTGCTAACCATCCTTCCTATAGAAATAGATTAGCTATCTCAGGTTAAACACCTTCATTTAAATAGCAGCTAGCTTACCATTCTTTCTATAGAAATAAGCCAGCTATCGCAACTGTAATTGCTCTTCTTGCAGAACAATCAGCTCACCTCCGTTCCTACAGAGATTGGACAGCTATCGAAGCTGCAATGCCTTAACTCAGATAATACGCTTTCAAGCTACTTCTTATGTAATCCCTTACTTTATAAAATTCCTTTCATTAGGTAGAAAGGCAACATTCAAAGAGCTAGGCATGCGGACTTAGTTTTTTTAAAGCGTATAATAAACATCTTACCAATATTCCCCCAGAGATAGTACTACTACGTTAAATTTAAGAGGAATCAAAAAATAGCCTTTTAGATGAGTCGTGAATAGCTTGGCAAAAAGGGCAAATGGTAATCCCGACTTTGACAGTTGTTTTCTAAGTAGATAATTATTAAAGGATTACATTCAAAAATTCAGACACAACATAGGGGTTGAAACGTAGTAGTAATAGGGCAAATTTTTCAGCTTAATAGACTTTCCTTAAGATACAACCAACGCAGAAGATTTTCTTCTAAAAAAAGATTTCACCTTTCAGGAAATTGTCTTATCTCTGCAGGAACGGAAGCAAGCTAGCTGTTTTCTAAACTAGACACTTGCAGTTGAGACAGCTGCTTTAGGGTTAAATAAAGGCAGGATATAAGAAATTCCTAGGAGTATACTCTCTGCAATAAAGCTCTTAAACTAACACAGAAAAAGCTCTACCCCTCCCCCAGGAATAAAAAAGCTCCTTTCTCTTATAAATTAAATAAAAACACTTATGTAAGAGGGGGCAATGAGATGATCACACACCCCGTATTTTTTGTGGTAATGCTATAATTTTTTCATCCATCGGCTTATATCCTCCTTCATTTTAATCAAAGAAGATTTTTGCACATACATCATATGCCCTGCCGGGTAATAATGTATACTGGCCCGACTCTGTAAGTCCGAGGCAAGCCGAAGATGATTAAAAGTATAGTCAGTAGCAAAAAAGGGGGTAGCTAAGTCATAGTAGCCGCTTCCTACAAATACTTTTAAAGCCTTATTTTGGGTCATTACGTTACGCAACGCAGTTGACATATTTAAAAATTGATTGGTATATTTACTATAATTCCAAGTTGAGTGAAGATTTGCTAAAATCTTATATTCTTGGTCATTTTTTATCTTAAGCTCTTTTCTAATGTACTGATTGAAGGCAGCTGTAAAAGTTCCTGCAATTGCATCAAAGCTCGGATCATAGCTAGGATAATCGTTACATGAATTTAATGCTTCTCCTTTAAAGCGAGAATCAAAACGCCCTACAATCAAATCTTGAGCCCTTAATAATTCTTTGGAAAAACGTTGTGGGCTAATCCGCAAATTAGCTTTTTTGATAAATTCAGGGGATAGTCCTGTATAGTCAGCCAATTGGGCTACAATCTTAGCATATTCATGGGCACTTAAACTATCTCCTTTCATTAAAGCAGATGTATAATCTGTTAAAGCAAAGTCTTTAACGATTTCCAATGTTTTATCTAAGTCTCCTTGTAAATTTTCCCCTAGCTTTTTATGGTACCAGGCGGTAGCTGTATAAGTAGGTAAATAAAGAGGGTAAGGAAGATCATTACCTTCATTATAATCATTGAGCGTTTGAAAGTTCAATACAGACGAGATAAGAATCATCCCATTTAGATAAATATTTAGCTCATCATGCAAATAACCTGCTAATCCTGCTGCACGCGTCGTTCCATAGCTTTCGCCTGCTAACAGCTTGGGAGAATTCCATCTTTCATACTGCGTAATAAATTGACGGACGAACTCACCCAGTGACTCAATATCTTCGTCCACCCCATGAAATTGTTTAGCATCTTCTCCAGAGGCCACACGGCTATAGCCTGTAGAGATTGGATCAATAAATACCAGATCAGCTAAATCTAAGAGAGAATGAGGATTATCAATCACTTGATAAGGAAAAACCCCCTCTCCTTCATCGCTTAGAAGGACACGGCGAGGTCCAAAAACACCTACATGTAACCATATAGACGAAGACCCTGGGCCTCCATTAAAACAAAAAATAAGAGGGCGTGCAGCTGGTTCTAAAACCTCTTCTTTAAAATAAGCAATATAAGAAATACTAGCTTTTGGCTTCGATTGATCATTTCTAAGCAGGATATTACCAGCAATTGCTTTATAAGGTATTTCTATATTATTAATTAGTATTTGATGCCTAGTCTCAGAAATTATTTCTTTAAGGCAAAGGGTTATGGATCCTTCCTCTTTTTTATCTGCCTTTTCTTCTGCAAGAAGATGAGCTGTACCAGATATTATTCCAATCACTGCCCATAAAAAAATTTTATACATACTCGCCTTTCCGTTTTTATTAAGCATTTTATAGCATGGAGAAAAATGAAGGGCAAGTTCTAATAAAAATAAGAAAGGAATGAACAATTGAAAGATAAAGCTAAAAATAAAGGCTTAACAGGAGGCCTTATATTTCACAAGAAAGCTGTAGGCTGCTAGGAATAGATTTTCTTTGAGAATAAAGGAGCTTAACTAGAATAAAGTAAATTATTCTTTTCTTCTAAGCATCCCAACCGCATGGGCTATCTATTCTCTAAGGACCATAAATATATTATATTTTTCATCTTTTCAAATTACTTTTCTGCAAATGAGTAGAACAGTTTAATCGCTGGCAATAGGGCAGCCTTGCCTTGGAAGCTAAAAAAACAGCTTTTTCTTTTACCTTTCGTGCAAGATTTGCAAGCTAATTTATATGCTTTTGAGCCGCTTTTTATGCAAACATATGCTCAATAAAATTCATATTTTGATAAAAAAATCAGCTTTTAAGAGATAATTTTTTTAGAGTGGGCAAAGAGAGCTTGTTTAAACGCCATTATTTACTTTAGTAATTTTTGGTGAGCGATCACAGGCGCCAGAGCTGCTTAAACTCTTAATCCACAAAAGATAATGTAAAGCAGAACGTACGGTAAATAGAAAAAACAGCTATTTACAAGCATTTTTGGCTTTGCAGAGGCCCACATAATCACATCTAAAGCTAGGCTTACCTGTGACCGCTTATAATTTATGACAGTTTTTCTTTTTTAGCCCTCTTTTCTATTAAATAAGTGATAAGCCTCTACTCTTTCAAATTAATTTGAATTTGATGCCTATCATTTTGGCTAACAACATCGCGATACTTTTCTTTATACTTATTAACTTTTAGCTTGGCTTCTTCCAAGAGTGCTTCCAACCTCATAACTTCTCCTTCTCTTTCAGCCTCTTTTTCACTTAAAGTACCAAAAACCTCCCAAAGCTTATGCTCCTCAAATTGCTGCTTAAGATGCATAGCTTGATAGTGCTCTTCTTGATAATTAATCCCATTCACTCCAAGGTATGTCTCTCTAATGCGTGTCTTATTAAACCTGTATCTAGCAGCTACCTTTTTAAAGACTTTTTTACTTTGTCTTACGAGTTTTTCTAGCTCTTTAAATGTAAACTCTGTGGTTGAAAGACGTCCATCCATATACTCAGCATTAGCATTCCTCATACGCTCATGGCTCTTGAAAATTATCTGAGCAGAATTTATATCTTCGTTCTCAGGTATAATAATAGTAACATCTGCAGTGTTTTTATCAGGTCGAATGGCTTTGTTATCTATAGGCAAATTGCTTTCATGACCTTCAGGTAAGTCTACTCTTTTTATCCACTGTTTAAATATTACCCTTTTACCATCTGACCTTTCCTGCCTCCTTTTCATAATTTTATGAAAAGCTTGTCCACGTGTAGTTTCTAAGAGAGAGAAGTTTTTATTATACTTTTTTAACCATAGCTGCTCATAAAGTCTAGGAACTTCAATTTTCTCATGATGGTTCTTTAATATCTCTCTATCTTGACTAGATAGTGACTGGGCATTACTTTGAGCTAATCTACTTTCAACCTGCCACTCCACAGCATTTTTTGCTGACTCCATAATCGCCTGGTCGATTGTTTTATCGTTCTTTAGCTCATACGCTGTGTTTTTAAAAGAAGAGCTGGCAAATAGACGGTTTAATTGCCTTGTAACTATATCTTTTAATTTAGAAAAATGCTCAATGGAAGAAAAATCTTTTCGATCTTTCGCCCTTCTGAGGCGCTTTACTACTTCTGCGGTTGCAGCAGTCATTCTTTGCTTAAGATGATGGCTTGCCTGCAAAGCAAAATCTTCCAATTCTTTGTGCGCAGCCTCATTAAACTCGTAAGCTTGATTCTCGATAATGTAGTGAATCTTAGCCATGGATAAATTCTGATTAACACGGGCCGCCTCTAGAAGCGTCTCTTGTGCTTTAATAAATGCTTTTATTTCTTGATCTATTGCCTCAATTTCGCCTGCAGATAAAATTTTCCGTAGCTCTTTTGCTTTTGCTTGTAAAGCTTTCTCAATTCTTCGATCATAATCGATACACTTCTGCTCTTTCAAGACGGTATGAAAATATAAAGCATAATAAGTGTCTCGGGTAGCTTCTATCCAAGCCTTTTTCTTCTCTCGAGGTGAAATAATTGAGCTTATAGTTTGACTAACTTCTTCAGGGGTAAGATTCCAGCGATAATAGCAAGCCATATAAGCGTGATAAAGGCTAAGAGACTTAAAAGCGAAAGGTTGATTTTTTACTATCCCCTCACTTCTCCAATTAAAATAGTAAGTTAAAAATGGGTGAAAATCTGGCTCTAATTCCTTTTTAAATACAAACGGATCGGTTAAGTTCTTCCAATATTTAGCTTTAATTAAATCCCATTCAGCTGAACCTAACGCTCGACCCCGTTGCTTTTCGTAATTAATTTTAGCTTCTTCACGTTTCTTTTTTGTAGCTTCCTCGATAGCTAAGCATAGCCGACTTTTACCTAGTAGCCCCTCTTTTATAGCGAATGAAGGAGCTAATAAATACTCTCTTAGCTTCTCTTCCGTATGCTCATCAATCCTTTTCCTAATTCTTTTTCTATAAGGCTTTGTACATTCTACCTTTTTTAGATGCATGATAGCTTTACTTTTGCGCTTTTGCTTTGCAAGCTCTGGATTACAAATCAAGCCTAACTGATGATGAATCCATAGATTGGCCTTAACCGAAATAAAACCTACAATCAAAGAAGAAAAAAAGCCCAGGCTATAATTAACTATCTTTAGAATGCTTTTTCCTAGGTCTTTAGCAGTGGGACAATGAGACACAACAATAGGTAAAACTTGCATACATTTGCGTCGAAATGTAGCAGCTGGGCGATCTACCCTTGTTAAAGATATTACTCTCCGCGCAAGAGAGGCTCCGGTGGATACCATAGAGGAAGCAGGTAAGATGAGAGCTATCAGAGGGAACCGTAAAGTATTACAAAAAACTCCTTGGAGATCCAGCGCAAGCACCCCCAAATTAGCAACGCGCGCTCTTCCAGCTGCCCCCTTCTTCTCCCATTTAGAGATTTTATTCATAAGGCTATCGAGAGGATGGGAATGAAACCAACTGCTAAATGTAGAACCCGTCATATTTTCTATAGTCATACTCCCTCAACCTATAAATTTAGCTAGAAACTTTTAATAATAAGATTTAATATATTTAATTATTAGAAAAAAATCAATCGATAGATAGAGTGCTTTATAAAATATTAGTAATTATCCTTTTCCGCTTTAATCACGGATGCTTGCAGTCTTTAATTAATGTTTTATTACTTATTTCTGGTAGCTCAAGGTTAAACTTTTAATAACCTCTTTTGTCTCAATAAGAGAGCCGCCCACTTGCAGAATTTCATTTAAGTGTTTTTCTTCAGCTGCCGGCAATGGATTAACAGCTTTACAGGCATCAATAATTACATACACCTGATAATTTAAATTTAAAGCATCCAGAGCAGAGTATTTCACACAATACTCGGTAGCCAAACCTACTAAAAAGATCTTTTTAATTCCCTTACTTTGTAAAAAGTTATGTAAATCTGTAGCTTTGCTTCTTCCATTATCAAAAAAAGCACTATAGCTATCCATTCTTTTATCCGTGCCCTTATAAATCACTTTTTGCACCCTATGAGAATCCCAGCCTGCAGAAAATTGCGCTCCTACTGAATCTTGCACACAATGTATAGGCCATAAAACTTGCTCTAAGCCATCTAAATGGATCACCTCTCCTACCTCTTTTCCATGGGAAGAGGCAAAGCTCACATGACCGAGAGGATGCCAATCTTTTGTAGCTACAATTATCTCAAAAGGATGGCGTATAATCTTATTAAGATTAGGGAGAATCTTTTCAGCATCTTTAATGGCTAAAGCTCCTGGAGGAAAAAAATCGTTCTGAACATCGATAATCAGCAAAGCGGTCATAAATTATTCTTCCTTCATACCCTTTTTAGTAAAGAAAGAGCTTTGGCAAATTTGGGGGCGTATGTGATTAACTACTTGGCTTTTGTAAGCATGTAGAGATTTCTCCATGCCCACCAGGTAAGGACAAGGGTGTTTTAAAAGCTTAGAATTTTTAGGAAACTTTTCGAGTTCTTTAAGAGTTCTTTCACGAATTTTCTCTAGATTAGGCAATGGATATACACATTTTCCTTGGCGGAAAATAGGGACTAACAGCTCTTCACTTTGCAATTCCTTTTTTAGAACAATTTGTTCGGTCGAATCATTAAGGTTAATAAGACAAGGTTCAGGGCTCACAGGCATATTTATATCATAAATCATATCAGCAATAGGAGAAGAACTTGTATTGCGAAAACGGCGCACTTGCAAAATCCCAGGATTAGAAATTTTTATCATCTGTTCGGATAATTTTAATTTATATTTCCAAGGCCCCTCAGGATCGCGCAAAGCCGACAGCTTATAAACACCATCTAGCGCCGGGCAATCGTGAGAAGTAACTAATTTGGTGCCTACTCCCCATACTCCTATGGGAGCTTTTTGATATTTAAGCTCACTAATCTGGGTTTCATCTAATTCATTACTTGCTACAATGACTGCCTGAGGGAACCCGGCTTCATCTAGCATTTTTCGGCTTGTATGACTTAAATAAGCTAAATCGCCTGAATCTAGGCGTATGCCATGAAAGATTTTACCTTGGCTCTTTAGCCACTGACCTACTTGTATAGCTTTTTTTACTCCTTCAACGCTATCATAAGTATCTACAAGAAAGAGGCTATTAGCGGGCATACTTTGGGCAAGAGTCTTAAAAGATTCTAATTCATCATCAAATACCATTACCCAGCTATGAGAATGAGTGCCTTTAACCGGTATGCCAAATAATTTTCCTGCTAAAACATTGGAAGTTGCATTACATCCCCCTATATAAGCTGCTCGGCTAGCTGTAAGGCTGCCATCAAAGCCTTGAGCTCGTCTTAAGCCAAATTCTAACACTTGGTCACTTTGCGCAGCAACACGCACTCGAGCGGCCTTAGTTGCTATTAAAGTAGGAAAATTAATTAAATTTAGTAAGGGACTTTCTAAAATTTGGCATTGAATTAAGGGGCCTTGAATGCGCAATAAAGGCTCATAGGGAAAAACAATGGTACCTTCTGGTATTGCATCTAAATGACAAGAAAACTTCATATTAGATAAATACTCTAGAAAGTCATTTGGAAAAGCAGGCGTTCCCTCAGGGTTTTCTAAGCTTGCTAAATAGTTTAGATCGCTAGAGTCAAAATGAAAATTTTCTATAAAATTAATGGCGGCTTCAAGCCCTGCTGTAACAGTAAATCCCCCCTGAAAAGGAGCACGGCGAAAAACAGTTGAAATACGGCTTCTTTATACTCCAAACCGGCTTTCCAATATCCATAAGACATAGATAGCTGATATAGATCTGTGAATAAGCCAACAGATTGATTATACAATTGCAAACCTATTTTTCCTCCATTTAACGGGCTTTCAAATAAACAGCATTAGCATACAAATTTTAAGATGTTTTATTCTACCGTTAAAAATTAAAGAAAGATAAGATATTCTAGGATAAGTTGATCAATTAGGAAGCGTATGCATAAAAATTTTTACATTTTTTTAATCGCCTTCTTTTGCTGCCATTTTTTTCAGTTAAATGGGCAAGAGCTTTATTTAAAAGATAAATTGAGAAAAGCAACCTCAGGGGATTATATTGTTACTTTACAAAATAAAACTTATACTTTTTTGCTTATCGACACTTTTGCCTCCCATGAAATCTCTTTAGAAGAAATTACAGTTCCTAGCCAAAGTATTCAATTAGAGGGATTTTTGTGGAAAAAGTGGGTTGAACAAAATGCTCCTGGGCATACCTCTTGGGTGCGGTATGTAATCGATACTGCTTCGGGGCATCTAGGTGAATATTTTTCTTATACAAAAAATGGATGGTATACAATCCCAGAGGGAGAAAATTTCTTATCCACTTTATTAAATTTAAAATTCTATAACATTCCTATTAAAGAACGAAGGAAAGTAGGCCCCCCTCCTCCTTCCCAAGCTAGCGACAGAAGACCCTACTGGCAACCTAAATTAGTTTTTGAAGGAAAGGTAATCCCAGGGATAAGTTTTGAAGCATGGCGCACTTTTTGGCCGAAAGATGGTAGTGAACTATCGGGCAAAATCATTGAAATCTATTTGCCTCAAACGGCAGGTATTTATCCCTCTTATTTTCCTTATTGGTTACAAGTCAGCGGAATTGTTGGGAAAGCCAAAATTCACATGATTGATAGCGGCAAAGGAGCGCGCGGTAGAGGAGCTCCTGCTAAAGAGAGCCCGCTAAGGAAAGCTGGCTAAGTTATCAACAAAAACTTAGCATTTTCCACTTTTTATTTTTAAATTTTTTTTCTTGCTAACAATCCACTAAGATTTCTTCTTATTGTGTTTATAGTTAAGCGCTTACTTATCTTTTCTTGTATTTTTTAGCCTGATATTTTTTCCAAAATTTTGTTTCATTTTTCGTTATAAGAAACTTTTTACACACACCTTCTAAACAAAATTTCCACAGAATTAGTCCTCCTAGCTCTCCATTTTTAGGGCATAAAGCGTACAAAAAGCGCACAAAAAAAGGAGGCTTACTAGCTGTTTGCAAAATTTAGAAGTGTTCTTATTTTTATATTTGCTTTTGGTGAGCGTTTTATTTACGATGCTAATCTTTAAAAAATTAGGGATTCCATGAAAATTTATACTCTTAGCAAATCCCGCTCCATTCTTGTGGCCGGCTGTAAACGCTATAAAAGAAAATATAAGGCCTTAGCTTTAGAGCAAAAAGCTACCTTAGAAAACCTTTTAGAGAATTTGGATCAAGCCATTCTTCAAAAAAATAAAGAAGAAGCTAGTAAATTAGCACGTATCCTAGAAACGTATAACCAAGTAACTTTAAAAAAATCCCTATTTGAATACCTCCGAGAATTTGGCGTAGTTATCCTCATCGCCCTATTTATGGCAACCCTTTTACGTCAGCTAGTATTTGAAGCCTATGAAATACCCACAGGTTCGATGAGACCTACTTTCCGAGAACAAGATAACGTGTTAGTTAGCAAAACAAGTTTTGGTATTAACACCCCTTTTACGACAGGTCACCTCTATTTTGATCCTTCTCTTGTACAAAGAACCGGGATTGTAATTTTTTCAGGGGATAATATTGATTTGCCGGATACTGACTCTCACTACTTATGGCTTTTTCCTTATAAAAAACGCTATATTAAACGCTGTATGGCTAAGCCTGGAGATACGGTTTATTTTTATGGCGGTATGATTTACGGAATGGATAAGAATAAAGAAGATCAGGCCGAGCTACGTAATAGCCCTTGGATAAAAGATTTAAGCTATATTCCCTTTTTTTACCTAGAAGGTCTAGTGACGCGTCCGAGAAAAAATCAATTCGTTTTTAATCAAATGCACCAATCCATTGGCCGTATGACTATCCTCCCTTCCAATCAGGTAATGGGTGAAATATACAATGGCAAGGAATGGATTAAAGATGAGCCCCTGGCTTCTGTCATACCTCATCAGGAGATCAAAACCTACAGTGATTTTTGGGGGTTTCGCAATTTTGCGCTTTCTCGTCTTCTAAATCAACAGCAGCTAGCAGATCAAAAGTTGCTTAATAAAGATGTAGCTAGCCCAGGCCTTCTTTATTTAGAAATGCGGCATACTCCTTGCCTTAATTACCCGGAAACGCTTTTCCAGCAAAGTCGCTTGGGTATTAAGCCACTGGTAGGTGCTTTTACCACAATCATTCCTTTATCTCAAAACCATATCGATACCTTAATGAACACTATGTATACGGCTCGTTTTGTGGTGCGGGAAGGACGTGCTTCACGCTATAGCTACAATTCTTCTAGCGTAGCCAAGGATAGCCCTTTAATGCCGACAATCCCTGACGGCACTTATGAATTCTACAATGGCATCGCCTATCAAATAGGCCTTGCAAGCCTGGCTTGGGAACTTCCTAGAAACCACCCTATTTATAGTCGGGATCCTGCTCATGTTCAGCTGCTATACAATCTTGGCATGGAAATGAGCACTCATTATGAACCTACAGCTGCTAACCAATTTTTATATCCTGCACGTTATGCCTATTTTAGGGACGGAGCATTATGCACCTTAGGCGCGCCAATTTTTATGCCAGAAGATCCTTATCTTCTTGACTTTAACAAAAATGAGGAGATGCGAGAAGAGAAAGCTCCAAAAGCTGCACCCTATATTGCTTTTAAGGACCATGGAGCGCCTTTAAAAGAAGATGGCTCCTTAGATAAAGATTTTATTGAAACTTTTGGCCTAAAAATTCCTGAAGGATACTATCTAACTTTAGGAGACAATCATGCAATGAGCGCAGATAGCCGTGTTTTTGGCTTTGTACCAGAAGCTAATTTACAAGGCGCTCCTGATTGGATTATTTGGCCGCCAGGACCGCGGTGGGGTACTCCTCCTCAGAAGCCCTATCCTTGGTTCAATATTCCTCGTTTGATCGTGTGGACAGTTCTTAGCCTAATTAGTATCATTTGGTGTACGCTACGCTCCTATCGCTTAAAGAGACCTCTCTTTAAAAGATTATGAAAAAGACTAAGCTGTTTTTTAATAAGCTAAGGATTGGGCTTTTATAGCTAACCAGACGCTTTTGAGCAGCACTTTATGCAAACATCTATTCAAGAAAGACTCATTTTTAAAGAAAAGGTAAAGCTTTTAAAGGATGAATTTTCTTTTTTTAGATTCTATTAAGGCATTTTTTAAACGAGATAGTACGCTTAAAAAAAACTTAATCTACATACCTAACCTTTTAGAAGCTGTCTTTCTATTTAACGATAGGGCTTTATAGGGTAAGTGGCTGCATAAGAAGTAACTCAAAAGAGTATAATTAGAAGAGCGTCTTGCAGCTTTTAACTGCCTAGGCATAATAGAGCTGCTTTTTGGCTAACCTCGCAAAGGAAAATTTAAAAGATAATAAACCAATATTCTTTAAACAGCCGAAACATCTCTCTTGGTTTTAGTTTAGCAAGCTCTCCAGCTAACTTAAAAAACACGTGATATTTCTTGAACTTTTTAAATAAAGTCTAGGATTTAATAGACTTCCACTAAGCTAGAGTTTAGGAAAGCTAAAGATTCAAATTTATATCCTGCGCTTAATGTAGTGTTTGGTTTTTTCTATGAAACCCTCCCAATGAATCTTTCCTTCAACAATTTTCAAATTCATCTTTAACCAACCGATTGGCTGGCCAGATAGAGCTAATTCATCAAGTTTTACCCTATCTTTTTCCGTGCATAAGATCCACTCCGCTCCCTTTGCCTTAGCTCTTTCACAAAATTGGATTAAACTTTCCGTAGTAAAAGTTAAATGATCTAACATGAATTCGGTATCCACCGGCTCTGCCCCTAATTGTTTCACAGTTTGATAAAAATAATCAGGATGAGCGATTGCGCAAAAGATTCCTACTTTTTTTCCTACTAACTCCGCTAAGGGCTGTCCCTGTAAATCCAATACCTCTGCCACTTCCATTTTTGTGGCTATCAGCGGAGCTTCTGAAAACTTGCGAATCTCTTTTGTTATTGACTGAAACTGCTCTTTATCTTGTATATGATTAAGGACAATCAAATCTGCACGAGAAAGAGAAGAAACAGCTTCCCGCAGAAAGCCACGTGGTAGAAAGTACCCCTGGCCAAAAGGATCTAAAGCATTAACAACCACAATCTCATAATCGCGAGCTAATTTACGATGCTGCATCCCATCATCTAGTAAAATTAGCTGGGCTCCTGCCCTAACCGCCATCTTGGAAGATTGCTGGCGGTTTTTACCTACAATGATATGAGCTTTTGGTAAATTCTGTGCTAAAAGGTAAGGTTCATCCCCACAATAAGCTGCAGGATGTACAGGTCCGTTGCCATAGCTTAAAATCACAGGTAAAGGAAGATGCTCGGCTTTAGAACGATAACCTCGCGATAAAATAGCAAGAGTAAAGTCATTGGAAAAAGCTTGTGCCACCATTAAGGTAACAGGAGTCTTGCCAGTACCTCCAACCACAATATTGCCAATGCTAATCACCACGGGCACAGGTGCATGATACTGCTTGCAACAACCTTGATCAAACGCCCAATTGCGGCCAGCTATAATCAGTTGATAAATCCAGCTAAGAAATCTAAGTAAAGTTTTGGCCATATGAGCCAAAGCCCCTTGCTTTTTACCTTGAATAAGATCAACCAAATAAAGTTCTAGCTTTTTTAACATACAAGTTTAAGTCATAGATTACAGGGTTATGAAGAGCCAAAACTTTTATTTACCTAAAGCGGATGCTGAAGAATAAAAAAGCCTATTTTCTACCAGTTCAATGATGATATGGATAGCAGCCATGTGTGCCTCTTGAATTCTATCAGAGGTTTCAAATCCATCAATAACCATTTCTAAATCTGCCATGCCTTTTAGCCGCCCACCGGTCTTTCCTAAGAATGCGATTATTTGCATTTGATAAAGACGAGCGGCTTCAAAAGCTTTAACAATATTCAAAGAATTTCCACTAGTGGTCAAGCCAACAAAGATATCGCCAGGCTTTCCCAGCGCCTCTATCCCTCGAGAAAAAATATTTTCATAGCCTAAATCATTCCCCACGCAAGTAAGATGACCAGGTTCTGACAAAACAAGAGCGGGCAAAGCAGGTCGTGTCTGCCGAAAAACTCCCGTAAGCTCCTCTGCAAAGTGTGCCGCATCACATAAACTACCACCATTGCCGGCAATAATCAATTTATTTCCCCGGCTAAAGCACTCTGCAATCAAAGAAGCTGCCTGCTGCAGGAAAGCTTGATTATGGGGCAATAAAAGCTTTTCAACGGCTTGAATGCTTTGCCGAATGGCCGTAAGGACCTTAGAATTAGACATTATTATTCTCAATTTTTAATAACATTCATTAAATGCTAGCAAGCTTGCCTATTTCAAATCAAGAAAGGAAAAAGCAACGCTGTAATTCCTGCAAATAAAAATTTTAATATTATGAGGTAAACAATCTGCAGAAAGTTTTTCTATAAATAAAAGTTTCCCCAGCGCTTTTGCTACAGGGTGTTTTCTATATCACGTAAAACCTATGGAATCAGAGGGTTAGATTTCATTTTAAATTTTTATATCAATAAGTATCAGGGGTTATTAGCCGTGCATACATGCTATCGACAAATTAGAGAACAAGAAATGTGGCAAAAAACTTCGCAAACCGTTTTTTAGACGAGCTAAATTGAATAAAAAAAGATTTCACACCCACCGAAGGAAGATTTTAGGTTCTCCAAGCAAGCCTTGTCATGCTTTTTAAGATAAGTTTCCTTTAGCCCTTTTAAGATTCTAGGTAGGCCCTCATTTGAAGGCTCAGGATTGAAGAGGAAAATCATTCGGCCAAGTTAACCGCTATTGAACCTTAACAGGATATCAGCAAATAAGGTCAACTTTGGCTTAAAAAAAACTTTAAGTTTGTCTACCCGCTCCTTTAAAACCTGCCGCTCTACTTACAAAATGACTTTATAAAGTAGGGGATTACATAAGAAGCAGCTTAAAAACCATATCAATAACACTTCTTAGTCGTAAGGCTTACACATTTATTAGCGCTATTTAGAATAAAATCCTCATCGAGTAGCTTTAACAATTGCAATAACCACATTGATGACAATATCCACAAGGTGTTTCCTCTTCAAAGTTTGAAAGGATTCCCGAACTTTCTTTGCTCAAAATCGTAGATATAATATCCATAATTAGACAAATTAAACCCCCAAGGACAGGAATACTTTCAAAAACTCCTCTTGCCATCCATTTAAAGCTTCGGGTGGTTAGTGAATGCAAGTGTATACTATTAAAAAAACGATACTCTTGAATCCCTTTATAAATTCGAAAAATCCCCATAGCAGTCCCAATGAGAGGGAGATAGCCTAAAACTTTAGAGGAGCGTGTAGTAGTAAAGCTAATTGTAAGTTTAGCGCCCGAAGGAAAAAGCTGGATCAGTTTGTTTAAGGAGTAGCTTTCCGATTTCCAAGCAAACGGACACTCCATTTCTGATGTTAGAGGCATTGGTTTTATCTCGGAGAACAATTGAGATATTGGCCCTGCCTCCAAGAGGGGTTGAGATATTAGCTCTGCCTTCCAGAGGGATTGAGATATTGGCTCTGCCTTTGGTAACAGTCGGGATATTAGCTCTGCATTCGGTAAGCTTTGAAATATCAGTTCTGTCTTAGGAAACGTTTGAAATACTAGGGGCGTATTTGATAACGTTTGAACCATTGGCTGTGCCATTGGTAACGTTTGAAATATCGGTTGTGTTGAGAAAATCGACATTTAATCACCTTAGTTAAACTTATTGAATAACTTATAATTATAGCTATCAAAAACAATAAAAACCAGCAATTTAATTTCCAGCCCAAACAAAATAATTATTAAACTTTCCCAAGGATGTATTAGTGCTAGCACCTGTAAGGGTCTTCGGAGGTCTACGTGGTAAAAAATTTCTTTAATACTAAAAGTAGTTAAATAAAAATAGCATTTGTCACATCCTAATGTTTGCAAACATAGAAGGAGGGTGAACAAATGCTAAATAATGATTATCTAACAAAACTTATTAATTTGGAAGGGGTAAAGTTTAAGGATATTTATATTCAGGAGGATACAGTTAGAATTTTAATTACTCCTATAAATCCTACACTGCTATGCCCATACTGTAGTCAGCCCACGTTTAAGTTAGTTGATATTAAGTCAAAAGCTTATCGTGATGTGGATTTAGCTGGACGAGCTTGTTACATTGAAATTGATTTAAGAAGGT
>NZ_JRXI01000143.1:0-42949 GCF_000813645.1 Neochlamydia sp. TUME1
GAAAGAGGTCTATTGGAAAAGGAAATGTCTTTGTAAGTTGCTGCGAATGAAATCACATTTTAAAGCTTGTCAAGCGTCACTGTTCATGCTAAAAAGGCAATAAATTCATTAAGTTTTGAAAGTGACTTACTATAAAAGGCAATTCGAAACTAAAAGCCTGCTAAAAAGAAGAAGCTATCCATCCATTTTTTTGAGAATAGATACACAAAAATTAAGTTTATGATAACCTTCGCTTAAATTTATAAAGGTATCCAATGATCGGAATTTTTCTTTCTGCACTCGCTGCCCTCTTTATACTTTTTACTCCTTTTACGCCAGTTAACCTGCCGAATGAAAATTTACTAGGCTGCCTCTTATTGATAACAGGCACGACTTTCTTTGTCCTCTTTTGTTTGACAATTGCTGGCAGTTTAATACCTCTGCAAAAAGCTGGGCAAAACTCTACTCCTTATTTATTAAGCTTATTTAAGAGAGATAAATATTTTTAGGGATTTATAGCTGGATAGTGCTCTTCGCCCTGCTAAGCTACATGCTTGCCTTGGATACCCTCTGGCTAAATTACCTGCAAAAGAGCCACCGATTAGCTCTCTGGGTTTTTAGCATAGGAATTACCCTGGATATTTATTATACGCTTTTAAAAAGACTTATCACTTATTTAAATCCTTTGGATCAGGTGCTTTTATTCACCCAAATAGCCAAAGAGAGCATTCAAAATGATAAAAAATCAGAGCTTTGTGAAGCTGTGGAGGCGCTTACCGAAACAGCTTTAATATCTACTCATCATATGAACCCCACTCTTTGCAACCAAGCTTTACAAGCAATGCCAAACATTATAAGAAACTTCCTATCTTCCTCTAAAAGGATAGCACAGATAGCGACAGATGCGCGGGATAAAAATTCAGATATTCATGATCACACGAGTTATATATTGTATTATATATATGAACGTATCTCACTTATTAATGAAAAAGCCTTAGCAAAAAAGCTTGAGCAAGTGGCTGCTACACTCGTAGCAGTATGGGGAAAGATAGTCCTTCATTGTGCAAAATTTGATTTAACCTTGGTCAACTATCCTCTCCGCCTTCTAAGCTGCCATGCAAAGGCAGCAATCAATCAAGGTTTACCTGATATTGGTGTTAAAGCCAGCTTGACCCTTTTAGAAATAAGTAGAACCATCTTAGAAGAGATTGATTACACCTCTTTGAATTTAAAAGATCCTTTTTTTAGCCTTATCAATGGATTGGAAGAAATTACTCAATCTACTTTCCTTCAAGATAAAAGCATTAACCTAAAGATTCTTATGCAGCCTTTTCAGGATTTGAAAGGTTTATTTAACGATCCTAAAGTAGCGGCCCACAGGGACACCTCTCTTATTATAAAGAACATTGACCGCGTGTTAGGAGAATATGAAGCCTTAGAGCTGGTCATGAAAACTATCCCGCCACTTCCAGACATTCCTGAAGAAAAAAGTAAAATCTAAGATTTTAGGTTAATCTACATGCCCTTCTGCAAATCTTGCCTGCAATCTGTTGCTTTTTTCTTCTTAAAGATAGCTTGCAGCTGATGATGATGCTTGGTTATAAAAGCTTAAGCATCTCTTCGGGCAAGGTAGCATGCAGGGTAATAGACTTTCCTAAAGTAGGATGAGGAAACATTAACTCCGAATGATGTAAAGCAATACCTGGAGAAAAACAAGGTTTTTGGCTTCCATACTTAGCATCCCCCACAATAGGTTTTCCAATGGCAGCTAACTGAGCACGAATTTGGTGGTAGCGGCCGGTCTCCAAAATAACCTCCACTAAAGAAGTCTGGTTAGCATGCTTAAGAACTTGATAATGTAAGCGGCATAATTTTGCGCCAGGTCTATTGCCTGAAACTACTAGACTTTGATAGGCATCATGCAAAAGGTAATGCTCTAAAGTATCTACCGACTTTTCAGGAAGACCTTCGACGATTGCCAAGTATACTTTACGAAATTGTTGCTGGCGTAGCGCAGCATTTAATCGGCTAAGAGCTTTACTCGTGCGTGCAAAAACTACAATACCGCTTACAGATTTATCTAAACGATGGACTGCTTCTAGAAATATATTGCCCGGCTTATTATAAGTTTTTTTAAGCCAGGCTTTACAAATATCTTCTAAATTTTTTTGCTGAGTGCCACTAGGTTGCGTTAAAATTCCTGCAGGCTTGCAAACGACAAAAAGATGATTATCTTCATAAAGAATTTGGGGGTCCATATGACTTACCCTCGTCGTTGACGTAAAGCTTCATATAAAAGTAAGGTAGTGGCCATAGCCACATTTAGTGAATCGGCTATCCCAAGCATAGGAATTTTTACCTGAATATTAGCCTGCTGCATCCATGCCTCCGATAGCCCCAGCTGCTCGGTGCCAACAGCAATAGCTACCGGTTGCTTTAAGTCTGCTTGCGTATATTCTAATTTAGCGCTAGGAGTAGCAGCAACAATAGAGATGTTATGCTTTTTTAACCAATGAATGGTTTCATGGCCTTTACTTTCTATCACGGGGACAGTAAACAAAGTCCCTACACTAGCACGTACTACATTAGGATTATAAATATCTGTACATTTATCGCAAACAATCAAGGCATCAAGATGAACAGCATCGGATGAACGTAAAATGGTACCTAGATTACCAGGTTTTTCAATAGCTTCTGCCACCACTAAAAGAGGAGAATGAGTATTTTTTTTAATTAAGCTTGGTAATTGATCTAGCCCTCGCCGCTGTTGAGCAGCTATAGCAATTAATCCGTCGGGACGATCACGATACGACATTTTTCGAAAAATATTTTCCCGGCAAAGAAAAAGTTGAGCTCCTTTACTACTTAAAGATTGGATCAAAGGCTTTTCATTTTCCCCTAAGAACAGTTCCTGGCAATAAAAGAGACTATCAATTTTATAGCCTGCTTCATAAGCACGTAAAACTTCTCGATATCCCTCTATAATGAATTGCTCGGACTTATCACGTACCCGGCGCTCACGAAGGTCAATCACTTGCTTAACGCGAGAATTTTGTAAGCTGGTTAACGCAATGACTTTACCCTGCATATTGCCACCTTGCAAAAGTTCCACTAGGAATAGGAAAGGTTTCGGTAGAACCTTCTAATAACATTTCTCCTTCATCAATCGTTCCGGAAAGTCCATCTAAGTTTTGATGGAGAAGATGCTTCATCACTAAAGGAGAAAAGCCAGGAGTATGGCAAGAAAACAATATGAATAAAGGTTTGGGGGTCAGCAGCTCTCGACAGCTTCTTAAAAGCTTGTTGATCTCCTCCTCAATTTTAAAAACCTCTCCATTAGCGCCCCTGCCGAAGCTAGGAGGGTCGAGAATGATGGCATCATAGCGAGACCCGCGTCTTAATTCCCGCCCCAAAAACTTGAAAACATCATCAATAATCCAACGAATAGGAGCTTTTTCCAGATGATTTAAAGCTGCATTTTCACGGGCCCAGGCTACCATTCCTTTGGAAGCATCTAAATGGCACACTTCTGCTCCAGCTTGTGCGGCTGCAAGAGTTGAACCACCTGAGTAGGCAAATAAATTTAACACACGCTTGCCTTTAATAGGCGTGCTTTGAATCCACTTCCAAAAAGCTCTTTGCTCGGGAAAGATTCCTAGATGGCCAAAATCCGTTGGAGAAATTTTGAAGGCTATATCTGCCACTTTGATGTGCCACATATCTGGAAGCTTTTCTTTCCGAAAAGTCCATTTATTTTGTCCTTCTCGAGAAAAAAAAGCATGAGCATGATCCCAGCTTTCTTGAGAAAGGCGCGGCTCCCATACTGCTTGTGAGCATGGTCGTGATATTGTATAAGGACCAAATTGTTCTAATTTGTAACCGTTTCCACTATCTATTAAAGAATAAGTATTCATGCAATTTTTCATGGTTTCTAATATACATTACCAAGCAATAAATTATCTATAGTGGCCTCTACTTTCTATCTGCTTAAAAAGCTTCTTTTTCATTAATTTTTAGCCCCTCTGCCAGCTTATGAAAGCTTATTTTAAGCGCTGCTATTTAGCAAAAGATCTTCTTATGCTAGCTTTTTAAGAAGTGGCTTTTATCAGGCTTTTCTATTCAGGGATTGAAGAGTTCGTAGGGTGAGGAATTTGGACCTGCAAACCTCTATTTTCTAGCTGCGGATGTTGATTGATCCACGAAAAACACTTTTTTCCTAAGCGCATAGACACATTTATCAATTTATCTTTAATTAAGAAAGGAGTGGGTACAGTATATTTTCTTTGCCATTGTTGAATCAATCGAAACAAAGCTGTATTCGCATAAGCTTCTCCTACTTTATACACGGCATGTGTTTGAGGATCTTGATAAAGTTGGGGATATGAAAACTGCAGCCCCCACGAGACGGGGTCTTTTCCTAACACCATCGAACGAAATTTATTGTCAGCTACCGAATAATCGAGGGTGTGCAGCTGCAGCTGCACGACCGGTTTTGCAATGCGTATGAGTTGGCGATCGTTGCCTATTGACCAAGCATATAAATGATCTGCAGAAGAAGTCAGCACAGAAGTAAAGAATGTACGAAAATATTCCATTTCATAAGTTCGTCTACTTTTTAGTGATTGAATGTATTGAGTATAATTAGCTAGAAAAACTTCATGAGAAATTTGTCCTTCTCCGCTTTTTTCTACCTTTCCTATGGAAAAAATTTTAAAATCTCCTAGGGCTTGAAAAAGAGTCTGTATTTCATCTTCATCAATCAACATAGCTAACGAAAGCCATTTGGAGGCTTGATAAGGAACAGGACTAGATTTTACATTTAGCATAGCATCAGGTTATATGGTGGACTTTTCTTTTTCAAAAAGGGAGCTAATTAATAGCCAGGCTACTCCCAGTGTAATACAAGAGTCGGCTACATTAAAGACAGGAAAATCATACCCCCAGAGAACAAAATGAAACATATCTATTACATGCCCATAGACGAAGGTATCGATAATATTTCCTGCCGCCCCTACCATAATTAATAGAAGAGGTAGCCGCCAGCTTTTATTTCGATTATAAAAAAGAAAATAACCTATCAATCCCCCCATCATGAAGAGGCGCAAGACTAGCAAAAAGTCCTTTAATTCAGCAAACATTCCCCATGCAGCCCCATGATTAATGGCATGATTGATAGAAAATTCCACTCCCAGAAAGTTTTTAAACAGTCCAATTCCTCCATAAGGATACCATAGGAACAAATGATTGGAAATAGGTAGGTAATAATGAGTAAGGTATTTTGTAACAATGTCTACCATTAAAGCGCTACATCCAATGAAAGCTAGCATCTGACATGATAAACAAAGGGTAAAACACTTCATCATGATCAAAGCAAACCTTTTTCCAGCTGCTCCTGGGCTTTTACAGTCATAGTAGCATAAGGAACTGCTTCTAAGCGGGCTAGCGGGATTTCTTCACCGGTAAGATCGCAAATTCCATAAGTATTTTCATCAATTTTTTCCAAAGCTCTTTCGATCTGTCGAAGGATATGGTATTCACGGCTAGTCACCTCAAGGCTAATGGTTCTATCAAAATCATCCGTACCTTGATCTGCTTGATGCTGAGAATAACCTGTAGCTTCATCAGGAGTTTTAACTTCAGCAGTCGAACCTTTTAAGATATGGGTTAGCTGAGCGCGCATTTCCTCTAGCTTCTTTTTAAATTGGGCGACATCATTTTTCTTTAATCCCATGGGGACCTCCTATTAAAATATAACTATTTAATTTCTTAGACTTTCCGCTAAAGGCTTTTCTGTGGGACAAGCCTGGGAACTTTTATTTAGGCTTTCTTTAGGTTGAATCGTTTTAATTGCTTGCATAAGTTCTTCAATATCTTTGAATCGCTTATATACGCAGGCAAATCGAATATAAGCGATCTCATCTAATGCTTGTAAATGCTTCATGGCTATTTCGCCAAGTTCCTTAGTACTGACCACATGAACTTGACGTTGTAAGAGCTCCTCACTAATTTCGGCAGCCAAAGCAATGACATGGTCATGACTAATAGTTGTATGGCGGCATGCCGCCTCTAAACCATTCACCAGTTTTTGCTGTTGAAAATCTTCATAATGTCCATCACGTTTATGCACTTGTACCGTGAGTTCTACGGTCTCAAAAGTAGTAAACCTTCTTAAGCATCCTAAGCATTCTCTTCTACGTCGAATAGCATTTAGTTCAGCAGCATCGCGCGAATCGATAACCTTAAGCTCACGATGATGGCAAAAAGGACATTTCATTAAACACTCTTTTGTTACAGTTGTGCGTTCATATACATGATTTTTAACTCACATTGCAAGTATAAAATAATATACTTTGAAGCAAATTTTAATCTGTATTTATCGACGTTTTAAGGATCCATAAAAAACACCCATTTTACTCAACTTTTAGAGTATAAGTATACATTTTTATTCAATCCTTCCTTACATTTATTTCCTTCCCTTTTTCTATCTCTTAAATGCCCTATATTTATCTTTTAATTTTCTAATGAAAGAATTAAAAAACTACCCTTCAAAAATTTTAAAAATATATTAAATCTTTAAACTCTTGAGAAGGGATTATCTTTTAGGATAGCTTAAGCCAAGTAGCTTTCTTGGCAAAAGTCTTCCCTAGCATTTTGCTCTTCTAATTATCTTTATTCGATAAACATTAAGATAAAAGGAGGATCGGTAAGAAGAAAAACTTATAAGGTCGAAAAAGATTTGCTAACAGCCGCAGCTTAAAAAAAACTCACCTTTCTAAACCCTTATTTATAATTAAAAGCCAGCAGCCAAGCAAGTAAGAACCATTTAAGACAAAAGACTCTATAGCTACATAGCTCCTCAGTCTATCTGGAAGCCTGTTGCTTATAAGGTTATTACTTTTCCAAGCTGTTCCTCCATTTGTTGGGCATCTCTTTCAGTACTTCTTAAAAGATTAGCTTAAAAAAATATAGCAAATTTGAATGTGACCGCATTAATTGAGAATGGCCGCCAATTTTACTTTTGCATTTTTTATCAAAAACTAGAAAACCTGATAATAAACGTGGAAGAGTATTACTAAGCTTATAGGAAGCTATCTATTCTTCTTTAACTTTCTTTGGCTTTTTGCGCAACCTAAGCTTGATTTTTAGGAGCAAACAAACGCTCCCCTGTAAGCCAGGAAGAGAAATGGATATCTCCGTAATCTTATAACCTGTTAAAGGAAGGATCTACAAAGCTAGAAAAGCCAGTTAAAGGGAGCATAAAAATTAATTTAATCCTCTTCTTTTTTTATTTATAAATGGCTTATGAAGCTAATGAGAAAAGGCTACAGGCTCAAAAGTGTAATATTTAAGGTGTTTAATCCATGCTTATCATATTTTTTGGCTCTAGGCTCGCTTAAAAAGCAGGCTTATATGCATATTTGAACGAGCAAATTTTAATGTCTGCAAAAAAAATCACTTTTTTTTGTTTAAACCTAAGTGGTTGATTTTAAGGTGCTAACGTTTTAACTTTTTTCTTTTTTTAGCTTTTTGCTATATAAAGATGAAATTCCTGCTTGTCAGCAAATCCTTATCTTTTCATAATTCAAGTCATAAGGTGATACTACAAACTCTATTCTATCGTAGTGAATATGAGAACTGAAAATTACACCTGAAATTATCGCAATACGAACTTTCAAACTAGCAAGCTAGCAAGCGCCTAACATCTCTTATCACCTGTCAGTGTCCTTTTACTAACATTTGAAGGAGGTTATTTATGCCTACTAGAAAATCGTCTGGAGCAACTCGCCAAGAAGCAGGCCAAAAAGGAGCTGAAGCTCGTTCAGGTAGAAGTTCTTCTGATCGTGGTGGACGCGGTGGCCGTGGACATCAAGAGCCTATGAGCCGCCAAGAAGCAGGCCAAAGAGGCGGAAGAGCTGTCTCGGAAAAATATGGGCCAGAATTTTACCAAGAAATTGGACATAAAGGTGGCCAAGCGGTGGCTTCCAAATATGGTCCTGACTTTTATCGCGACATTGGCCACAGAGGAGGAGAAAAGGTAGCTTCCGAACGTGGACATGAATTCTATCAAGATATTGGTCATCGAGGCGGACAAAGGGTCGCCGAAGAGTATGGCCCTGACTTTTATCGCGAAATTGGCCGAAAAGGCGGTCGTGCCGTCGCTTCTAAATATGGTCCTGACTTTTATCGTGAAATTGGCCACAAAGGGGGAGAAAAAGTAGCCTCCGAACGTGGACATGAGTTCTATCAAGACATTGGTCATAAAGGTGGACAAAGGGTCGCTGAAGAGTATGGCCCTGACTTTTATCGCGAAATTGGCCGAAAAGGTGGTCGTGCCGTCTCTTCTAAATATGGTCCTGACTTTTATCGTGAAATTGGCCACAAAGGGGGAGAAAAAGTAGCCTCCGAACGTGGACCTGAGTTCTATCATGATATTGGTCATAAAGGCGGACAAAGGGTCGCCGAAGAGTATGGTCCTGACTTTTATCGCGAAATTGGCCGAAAAGGTGGCCGTGCCGTCTCTTCTAAATATGGTCCTGAATATTACCGTGAAATAGGTAGCAAAGGAGGCCATGCACGCGGGGGCCATGAGGAAGGTCATGAATCTGATGAAGATTATGAAGGCGAGGATGAAGGCTATAGAGGCCACCGAGGTGAAAGCCATGGCCGCTATCAAAGAGCTGGCTATCACAGCGAGGAGCCTCATCACGGCTATGAATCCGATGAGGATTATGAAGACGAAGATGAAGGCTATAGAAGCCATGGTGGCTACCAAAGTGGCCGTCACGGCGAGGAATCTCATCAAGGCTATGAATCCGATGAGGATTATGAAGATGAAGATGAAGGCCATAGAAGCCAAAGGGGTGCAAGCCATGGCTATAGCCAAAGAAGCCAGCACCAAGGTGCTGAAGCCCATCACGACGAAAGTGATGAAGAAGAAGGCGATGAAGAGTATAGCCACCAAGGTAGTGGCAAGATGAGCCGCCAGGAAGCTGGTCGTAAAGGCGGCCTAGCTACAGCCTCTCATCGTTCACGCGAAGAGTATAGGGAAATGGGCCGTAAAGGCGGCCTAGCTCGCCGAGAAAATAGATAATAAAATTATTTACTTTCTCAAACAGCAGAAGAAGGGGTTGTTAAAAACAACCCCTTCTCTTTTTCTTTAAAAAAGATTGAGTGTATCAATCATTGCTCGCAAGATTCCAAAATCGCGATGGGTATGCTGAAAAACCAGACGTGGTAAATTTAAGTGATCGATTTCCTGGGGTAGTGGTCCGCTTTTCTCTATCTTTCCTTCAGCCGCAAGAAGTTGGTAATGCTTATTTAGATGCTCTACTTCCCGATCTGTTAGCTCCCTATTTAGACGTATGACAAGCTGTGAACCTACATAGCGACTAGAATGATAATGACGGTAAAACTGTTGGACATGTAAAACGGCATCTTCAACCGAGCGAGCTATGTAAAAAAGATTAAGATCCTCAGGACTAATCCAGCCATTAGCTAACAAATGCTCATCGATATTCATTTTCCAATGGGGCCAATAGACTCCATTTTTACTTTCAACTAGGACTAAAGGCATTAAATTTGCTTTTCCTGTTTGCATAAGAGTTAGCAATTCAAACAATTCGTCCATCGTTCCAAATCCCCCAGGAAAGACAGCTACTGCATCTGAATGAGTTAAGAACATTAACTTGCGTATGAAGAAATAACGAAAAACAATTAATTTAGGGTCGCCTGCAATAACTGTATTAGTGGGTGCCTCAAAAGGCAAACGAATAGAAAGGCCAAAGCTTGATTTTTTCTGAGAGCCTTCTAAGCCTGCTTTCATAATTCCATCAGCTCCTCCTGTAATGCACATCCAACCTAGTTCTGCAATTTGAGTGCTAAAGCTTTTGGCTGCAAAGTAATCAGGATGATTTTCGGGGGTGCGTGCTGATCCAAAAATACTGATACAACGCGACTGCTTAAATTTACTAAAGATGCGATAAGCATGCCGCATCTCCTTTAAGGAGCGATTAATAAGTTTTAATTGTCCGGTATCATTATTCTCGATAAGCAACTTAAGGCTCGTTTCAATCATCTGCGTGACTAGCTCTGCTTCAAACGTATCAGAAGGTTGTCCACACATTTCTATGAGATTTTTAATCGCCAGCTGAGCCTTCTCATCCTTAAGCTCTATCATAAACCTAACTCCTTTTTTTCAGTGGCAAACCTATTCTTTTTTTAAGCAGAAAGCCCCTCAATTATCAAGCTAATAACTGCAAAAGAAAATAGCCATGCATAGCAAAATAAGCATTTACGAATCTACAGCAAATATAGCAATCTGCTAAAGAAGCAGGAAAATATTTGTCTATTTTATAGCTAGCTGCTTGCTTTTTTCTTCCCTACTTAAGCACTATAGATGATTAAACGCTCGATAAAATGTTTTATGATTTTCTTATTACCTTTGCTACTCCTTCTTTTCATTTTAATTATTGTCTGGTCAATAAAAAATGGTATCGGTCCTATGCCTACTTCCCCTCCTGTAAAGCAGATCTTACTGGACAATCTGCCATTGCAGGAAAAAGGTCTTATTTATGAGCTAGGCGCAGGATGGGGAACTCTAGCATTCTTACTTGCTCACAAATATCCTCAATGTACAATTCTAGCTTACGAAAGCTCTCCTATCCCTTATTTTTTTTGCCGAATACGCCATTTCTTTTCGCGTTCACCTCACTTGCATCTTCAATACCATGATTTTTTTAAAGCTAACCTTACAGATGCCAAGATGATTATCTGCTATCTATATCCTGTAGCCATGCAGAAATTAAAAAAGAAATTTGAAGAAGAATTACCTAAAGGGGCATGGGTAGTCACCCATACCTTCGCTGTTCCTTCTTGGAAAGCTGAGCAAATTATAGAAGTTCCCGACCTTTATTCCACTAAAATCTATATTTATAGATACACCTGATTCATTTTACTCACTTCTACAAGCTAGTCAACAAACTTTTTAGAGCGCTCTGAGGATAAATTTTAGGTAAACTTCAGCTTACCTTAAATAAAAAAACACGCCACTACTTCGATAACCAACTATTTATAATAGAACCCCTATTCCCCGCTGTTTTTTATAAGCCTCTGAAATATGAAAAATTTATAAAATTTAAGTTTAAGGATTAACTTTTATAACAGTTTAGAAGTCAGCAACTTAAATTTCAGGTGAAGAATATGGGATAGAATCTACACGTAGCCTATGCACTTTTCGAAATAATTACCTAGAGGTCGGGATTTTTAAAAGATTTAAATAAACTTTGGCGGATCCTTAAATGCTAAAATAAGTTTTCGCTGAGCGAGGAAGAGAGATTTTTATGCAAGCATAAACCTTAAGTTCTTGCCAATCGCTGTTCTTAAAAATAAAAACATCTCTCGTGTTTCTCTATTACTTTGACAATATTTCCTATTATTAATATAGGCAAAAAGCACTCTTTTCCAGTAAAGTATGTAAAAAATGCCAAGCTCTTTTTTGAAAACTAAAAAACCTATGATTTTATATGCATAATGAATACTCCAGCAATAAACACTCCTCTTTAATCCACTTTCTTAAAAACTTAAGAGATGAGATTATTATCGCTTTTGAAAAATTTGAAAACAGTAATCGTTTTACAAGGAAACCATGGCAACACCCCACAGGGGGAGGGGGCGAAATCTCTATTTTACGGGGAGAAGTTTTTGAAAAAGCAGCAGTTAATTGGTCGGGAGTCTATGGGCCACATTTTCCTATGAGTGAGAGCTCCGGGCCTTTTTTTGCTACGGGAGTAAGCTTGATTACTCACATGGTCAGCCCTCACGCACCCACTGTCCATATGAACATTCGCTACATTGAAACGCAAGAACGCTCATGGTTTGGAGGAGGCTTTGATTTAACTCCCATGGGCTTTAGCTATGCCGAGGATACTGCTCACTTTCATCAAACAACTCAAGAGTTTCTAAACTCTATCGATCCTACTCTATATCCTAACTTTTCGCAAAATGCTCGTGAGTACTTTTATATCCCCCATCGTCATAAAGAACGGGGGGTGGGAGGCATTTTTTTTGACCATTATAACAGCGGCGACTATGAAAAAGATCTACACCTATGGCAAATGGTAGGAAAGCAATTTTTAGCAGCAATCCTTCCTATCTACATAAAACGCGTACCTCTTCCTTATTCTGCTCAAGAGAAAGAAAAGCAGCTAGAAGCTCGAGCTCATTATGTAGAATTTAATTTAATGTATGACCGAGGAACAAAATTCGGATTTCAATCTGGAGGCAATCCTGAAGCCATTTTATGCTCGCTGCCCCCTTTAGCCAAGTGGTAGCTTGATTGTCACCTCTTAAGCCTATTTCTTGATAGCCAGGGTGGATATTTTTTTCCTTAAGCGATTGAGAGATCGACAAAAAAGCTAAGTTTTAAGATATAAGCACTTAAGAGGAATATGCATAAAATCTAATCCTTCGCCATCGCCTGGCCAGCAATCCAACCGGTTGTCCAAGCATTCTGAAAGTTAAAGCCACCTGTGACTCCATCAATATCCAGTACTTCGCCAGCAAAAAATAAGCCAGGGCATTTTTTACTTTCCATAGTTTTGAAATTAACATCATCGAGATGCACTCCCCCGCAAGTCACAAACTCCTCTTTAAAAATTGTTTTCCCTTGAATGTTAAAAGTAGAGTTTTGTAACAATTCTAGTAGCGCATTTAAATGAACTTTTGATAGATAGGAACAGCGCATGTCATACGGAATGCCAGCCATGATAGTAAGCTTTTTCCAAAGATTTTTTGGAAGAGCTACAGGACTGTCTGAGGAAATTAATTTGGCAGGATTTTTTACTTTATAATTGCCTAAGCATGCTGCTAGGGTCTCTTTATTCATCTCTGGCAGCCAGTTGACTACTAAGGTAGCTTGATAATTCATGCCATGCAAGATTCTTGCACCCCAAGCTGATAGCTTTAATACTGCTGGTCCACTAAATCCCCAATGGGTAAGCAAGAGAGGACCTGTTTGCTTAAGATCAGTGTGCTGAATACGTAAGCCCACATTAGAAATCGACATGCCGACAAGGTCTAGCAAGGGAGAATTAGGAACATTAAAAGTAAATAATGAAGGCACCGGAGGCACAATCTGATGCCCTAAAGCGGCTAATAATTCATACATTTTAGAGTTACTCCCTGTGGCAAACAGTAACTTTTTACACTCTACCACTAAGCCATTCGTAAGGTGAATAACAAACCCCGCCGATTGGACCTCAATTTTTTCAATTCCACTCTCTGTACGAATCTCTACATGGGCAGCTTTGGCAGCACGCATTAAACAGTCAATAATGGTAGCAGAATCATCCGTAAGGGGAAATAGGCGCCCATCTTCTTCTACCTTTAGCTCCACGTGACGATCTTTAAACCACTGAATAGTATCTCGAGGTTGAAAACGAGTGAAAGGACCAAGCAAAGCTTGGCTTCCGCGTGGATAATTTTTTACTAAAGCTACTGGGTCAAAGCAAGCATGCGTGACATTGCAGCGTCCGCCCCCTGAAATGCGCACTTTAGATAAAAGCTGTCTATTCTTTTCTAAAAGAATCACTTTTTTGGCTATACAAGCTTGCGCGCATGCAATGGCTCCGAAAAAGCCTGCTGCTCCCCCACCTACTACCACAAGATAATCTTTTATATGATTGGTATTTAAATTTTTAGGCATTTGAGAAGCGTGTTGTAGGTATGCTTATGTAACCACTTGAAAAGAGGTTTAAGCACAACTTATATTTTTGTAAAGCGTCGTTTATAAGTTAGCCCGCAAAGGCAATTTTCTTATAAAGGAAATAATTGCCTGCATGCTGCTCGAAGGTTGTAACTTACTTTTGACAAGCCAGTTTACCCGAGCATTCATTTGTTTTTCAAGAAAGCCTAACATTTAGGAAAAATTCTTGTTAACCTTTACATTGCAAGCTTGACCAGCTAACCAAGAAAAGGCTTTTTAAATTAAAGGAGATGCGAGGGATAAAAGTGCAGGAGTATTTAACAGAGGATAAACATTCCTATAGGCTAAAAAACTTTACTTCTTATGTTCTTAAAAATGATCAGTTGTCCGCTATTGATAACATTAAGTCTTTTTCTTACACTCATTAAGCTTAAAAAAATTTCACAAGGCCCCCTTCATGCTCTTTACTTTAGAAAAAGTTGTACAGCAATATATCAAACTTGATTTTCCTTTACACTCAAGGATTCATAAACTTAAAAGCTATAGCTCTTCCCACCTTCATTGTTATATTAAGCGAGATGATGAGCTAGGGCTCATGGGCTCTAAAAAAAGAAAATTTAGCTCGTTAATGACCTTTTTGATTCATCAAAAAGCCAAGACAGCAATTGTCATTGGAGGTATTAACTCAAATCATGTATTAGGCATTTCTCAGCTCTTAATTGAAAATCAAATCCAGCCTTTTCTTTTTCTATGCAAAAGCCATCAACAGAGGCTAAAAGGTAACGCTCTTCTCACCCAGTTACTCGTTCCCAAGCATCAAATTCATTGGATAGAAAGACAAGATTGGCCAACGGTCTATAAAGCTGCCTTGGATTTTGCAGATCTGCAAGGCAATCAAAGCACCTACATCATTCCTGAAGGAGGATGCATGCCAGAATCTTTTCCAGGAGCGCTTACACTTCCTATAGATATCCTTTATAATGAACTCCAAGAACAGATCCATTTCAATCATATTTTTGTGGATAGCGGAACAGGCCTTACCGCAATTGCCTTAATAGTAGGCCTGGCTTTTTTACAGCATTCAGCACATGTACATGTGGTTTTAATGGCGGGCAAGGAAGACGAATTTCTAGATAATTTAAAATGCTACCATCAACATTTTGAAAAACTTGTTAAATTACCTTGTCGGATGCCTACTCATTTCTCTTTATGTCGCCCCCATCAAGCAAAATCTTTTGGGGCGACCTCGGCAAAAACCTTTAAAGACATTCATGAGATAGCCCAAACAGAAGGAGTTCTTTGTGATCCTATCTATAACGTCAAACTTTTTAAAGAAGCCCAACGGATCATTCAACAAAAAAACTTAAAAGGAAAAGCCTTGGTAATACAGTCAGGTGGAACTTTATCGTTGCTGGGTTTTTTATAATTTCTATGCTATGACTTTTTAAGTTAAAGAAAATTAGCATCTTTACTTTAGGGCTCCTTTCCTACCAATTATTCTGGTTATACCGAAAAGGCAAACTTTACCCCTCCTTGAAATTATATGCTTATACTACTCACTCGGCCTCTTTTCTTTAAATCAATTGGTATACTTTTGATTAACCCTTAACTAACTTTCCTTAATTTTCATCAGTTTTCTAGAGGCACACAAAGTAATTCTTATAGCCTCACATGCCAACTCGAGTGTTGAAAGAGTGGTAACCTGTATGAAAAACAGTGAAAAAATTGCTTTGCCAATAACAAATTTTTCTTAAGGTGAGCAAGAGGTAGATGTACTAAGCCTATATACATTTAGATTGACTTATCAATAAATTACTCCCTTATACCCCTAATGATCCTATTAGATAGCCTTGAAAGTAATGAGTTTATAGGATAGTTAAGCGACAGGAACAACCAACAGCCTTTTTGGCAACAGTATCCCCGCCTTCCTTTCTCCTAGCTCTTTTATCTCTTTATGTCTAAATTTTCAAAAAGGATTTGAAAATATAATATTATTATAGAATATTGGAGCGAGGATTCCTTAAACTTTATTCCAAAGGAGAACAATTATATGGAACTTACTAACGTAAATATTTGGGTAGTACTAGTATGCACAATGATTAACAACTTTTTAGCCTCTATTTGGTATTCCCGTAAAGTTTTAGGCGATGCTTGGGCCAAAGAACACGGCTTTAATGTGGAGCTATTGAAACCAACTCCTTGGCATTTTGCAGGCGCTTTTCTGGATGCTTTTATTTTATGTTTTGTTTTAAATATGTTTTTCAATAATTTTGCCATCCATGGCATGGGAAATGGCATGACTATAGGCTTTCTTATCTGGCTAGGTTTTATTGCAACGACTCATTTCTCTGGTGTCATATGGGCTAAGAAGCCTTTTAAGGCTTATTTGATAGATTCAGGATATTTACTCTTGAATTTGATTTTGATTGGTGCAATCATGGGTAGCTGGCAGTAATTTAGCAAATTAAAATGCATGAGGTTGATTGTGAAAAATAAGACACTTACTTTAATCCTAGGAATGATAGCTATTTGTGGGTCTATGGATGCACATAGCGAAGAGGCTGTTTGTCATAAATGTGAAAAAGTTCGGGAGTATAATGCTGCCCATCCTGAAAATAATTATTATTGGTATGACGATTACTTAAAAGAGAAGAAAGAAGAGAGTCAGGGAGCTAGACCTCAAAAGGAACCCACCTCGACCTCTAAATTATAGCTACTTATCCATAGCTATATCTAGCTTAATCATAAGGGCGAAAAGTCAAAAAAACCTTTCCTTTATTAGATAAAAAAGCTTTTTAACGTCAATCTAAAAAGCTTTTTTATCTATGAACCTATCCCGCTTACCAGCCTATCCAACACATTATAAGACTAAAATTCAATAATCCTTTCCACCATTTCACTTGTCTTTCCCATCGCACATCGATTCTTCTAAACTTCTGTTGTAGCCAAGATATTGCCCTTTCAACTTGCCATCTCCATTTCTTAAGGTGGCAGATAACTATCTCAGCTTTCTTGATAGCCCCCATCCTTTACCTAGGTATAAACGGATATATTTTTCTTTTTAGCAACTATCCTCAATTTCCTCAGAGTTGTATCCTTTATCAGCTTCTAAAATAAGGATGAGTTAATGGAATTCATAGAGTCTCCGTAGCTTATCCCTCGGATCAAACAGCTTTTCCACCTGTTTCCTTTTATCCTTCAGCATTGGTTGCTTCAAAACTTAAAGGGCTGCCATTATCGTCTACTAAAAGATGGGTAGGCTTGTCTTTACCCTTGTGACCATAGTCTACTAGCTTACCGTCTCCTTTTCCCCTTGAAAAAAAACCATCAATGGCTAGTCTCTCCCCATTAATCATTCTTCGCTACTAAGCTATTTGCTGAGCTGCTATACGTTGAATGTCTTTATCTTTTTTGAGCTCTTCGCTCGCTGAATGAATTGCCCTGCCATTTTGCCGTACTGCTGCAAGTACAATTTCTTTATCATTTTTAAGCTTTTCGCTAGCAAATTGAAGTGCCGAGCCTTCTTGCTGAACTGCTGCAAGTACAATCTCTTTATCATTTTTAAGCTCCTCACTAGCAAATTGAAGCGCCGAGCCTTTTTGTTGAACTGCTGCAAGTACAATATGCTTATCATTTTTAAGCTCTTCGCTAGCAAATTGAAGTGCCCAGCCTTCTTGCTGAACTGCTGCAAGCACGATCTCTTTATCATTTTTAAGCTCTTCACTCGCATATTTTAACATGCCACCTTCTACCTTGACAATAGCATGTACACAGCTTTTGTTCTTCATAAAGATATCTATAATTTCATCTTCATTATTTTTTCTAAACTCTTGTCCAACATACTGAAGGGCTAACTTATTTTCTATAAAAGCAGCAACTATAACGTCTTCATCGTTTTTAAGATCCTCACTAGCGTATTGGAGCGCTAAACCATTCTGCTTAACAGCAACAAGTACGACTTCCTTATCCTGCTTTAATTCTGGGCTAGCGTATTGAAGCGCTAAACCATTTTGCTTAACAGCAATAAGTACAACTTCCTTATCTTGCTTTAATTCTGAGCTAGCGTACTTAAGTTCTAAGCCTTTTTGAGAAAGCCTCCTAAGCATGTAGCTTTTATCCCTCATGCTATAGCGATAGAAGTCATATACCCCTACAATAATATTTCCTAAAACAGGAATTAATAAAACTACACAGCGCTTAAAACTTTTTCGATCCAGATAATCATAGTAATGACTTAGAGTAATATTTTTTTTAAAATTTAAAAGGACGCATTTTTGAAAAATATCTACTAAATTAGTTATGCTACTTACTACAGGCACATAGTCCAACTTATTATCAATAGTCGCACATAGATTAGATAAAAAATTTATTTCCACACCGGCCTCAAAATTAGATTTAAATTTAATTTTTTATCCCTTAAGAGAAGGGAAGATTAATAATAAACTATTTCTATATAAAACGAAAATATTTAATTTAAAGATTAAAATTCAATAAAAACAAATCCATCCCTTAACAAAACACGTGTGCCAGGCGTTTATAATTTTTGGCAATCTTTTAGTAAGGCAGCATTACTTTCTAAAAAAATTTACATGCTAGGAGCATAAGTTATCTGCCTTGCTTAATTTTGAGCAATCTCTCTTCTATAATATGAGGTTTTTAAGACAAATTACTTTCTTAAACAAACATGGCCTATAGAGAAAAAAGCGCCTCCTTCCAGAGGAGGGCACTTTGGCAAAAAAATTACTCTTCAGGAACAGCAGCGTCGGGCTTTAAACTAGGCGAAGGCAGCTGATCATTAAGATTGAATGGAGCATTTTCTTCTTCTTTACCTTCTAAAGAAGGAGATGGCTCCTGAGGAATAAGTGAAGGGACGTTATCTTCGGTAATAGGCGGTATAATAACAGAGGGAGGAAGTTCTTCCTCTACAGTAGGAATTTCAGGTTTCTGTAAGCTTTTCTTAAGCTTTTCCCATGCCTCTTTCACTTGGTCTAGCGAACTGCTTCCAATTTTAACATGGTCTTTTTCCATAAAATTAATAGTCACTGAGAGGGCTGCACTTTCCTTTGAAGCTTCATTTGCTAAGCTCAGAAAAAAATCTATAATTTTTTCTTCCTTATCCTCATCTATGATGCTTAGGGATAAAGGTTGCTTGTTAAATTCAGCGATTTTTTCCAAAACAGGATGAATACGATTAAAATAAGCAACTAGGTCATGAATCATTTGTTTGTAATTTTTCCATTCAAACTCATACTTACCCTGAGGGTGGTTTTCAATAAACTCGGCTTGACCATAAGATTTAATTCCATAAGGCTGTGTAATCAAATCAAAATTATGGATAATTATTTGATGAAGAGAGGGTTTTTTTGCCACATCTCTAATCTTCACATCTGTATCAAAGATAAAACTCTTTTTACCCAGTTTGGCGTAATCAGGTATAATATCTTCTAACCTATCTTTACAGCATTTTAATAGCTCATCTAATAGCTGACTCTCTTGCTCTGAAGCAGAGGAAACAGACTCAGAGGCTTTCAACTTAAGCCCTTCCATAAATTGCCGGTGTATAGCTTCTATGCCTTGGGGAGTTAAGGTAGAGTCTGTACGAAATTCAAGATGAAGGTTTCTGTGATCATTCTCTTCCTGCGTATGAGCGATTTTGAAGGTAGCCGAGACTTGACCATATAGATTTTTTATATTCAACTTATGAAGGGTGATGTCGAAATTCTCAGCACTTAAAAAATTCCATAGCGCAAGGTGAGGAGGTAAGCTAGCTTCAAACTCTAAATTAATCGTATTTTTTCCCGAACTTAGAAGATAAGGAATATCTACAGCTATATCTGGATTAAGCTCCATAATTTTCTTGAAATGTCCTAGCAGAGCTTTACCTTGTTTTGCTGCCTCAGCATCTTCTATGTCCAAGTTAAATAAAAATTTATTTTCTTTATTTTTATGGGGATGATGCTTCCAACATAGCTCTCCTTTAGAAAAGCTTAGCCATTGTTTTTGAACCTCACCATTTTTTTCAAATAAAACAAAATCGTGGTCTTCATAGCTTACCATTTTCGATTCTCTTAAAATCTCGTAAATAGAAAAATTTTCTGCATTGAAGCCTTTGGGTAGCTCTGCAAAGGGATGTATAAAAGCATAAGAATAGTGGGGATGAGCTGTCTCTAACCTAATTTCTCTATTGCCCTTGCATATGTATTCTTTGGCATTTGCCTGACTAGAATTTGGCACTATATACTTCAGATCGCCTTCCTGTTTTAGCCAGTAAGATTTTCCTAAAATATCGGTTCCTATTTTCAAAGACCCCTCGATGCCCAAAGTCGGAGAGAGCATGGATTTTTTCCCTTCTTGAAGTAAAGTATAGCGAGGTTTACTTAATTTAACCTCGTAGCTAAAAGGAAATCCTTGCACCGATACATCCTCAGCGTCTAAACGATAGAAGCCCGACGATCGTTTTTCATAATTTTTAAGGTGAGCCAGTACAAATTTTTTTGCTTGATGGGCGCGGTAGAACCAATGGCCTACATAGAGAAGAGCAAAAATGGCAACAATAGAAACTGTAAAACGATTGATAATTTTCATGGTTTCCTCAAAATGTTTATTAGGCTTTTGCCACAAATCTCTTAATGCTTAGCCTAGTTTAGAGCTTGTGTTTTTCTTTTCACTCTAGGAAAAGAGAAATCATTTATTTACACGTCATATCCTGGAGTTAATCTTACTTGTATATTAACGCTTTCCCTATAATAAACAAATATTTTAGTAAGAAAAATTATGGAAAATTAGTGGAAAAGCTTATTTGCTTCTTAGAAGAGAATATTTATCCTTATTGACAAACATGATAATTGCCTTGGACAAGCCTCTTATAGCTCATCAATTCTTTTAAGACAAGAGAGCCTGGAATGCGGAGCTTATGGAGATTAATTAATGTTTCTGGCTCTCCACCCCGGGAGGCTTCATCTAGAAAACGAAGAGAGGAATTAATCATAATAACTTCAGAACTTACTAAAGAGGAAAATTGCATGGCATGTACAGGGTGATCAGAAAGAATGCCATCACAGCTTCCTGATCCATGCAGATGGATATGTTCGATAGCCTCCTCCATGCCTTTAACCAACTTAATATTTAAGACATTTGAATGCCAAGCTGTATCCCAATCTTGTAGTACAGCTAACTGAGCATTTCCAAGATTTAAACAACAAGAGACCAACAGCTCCCAACATCTATTATCCAAACGCAAAGAAATGCCTTTATCAAGTAAGGTTTTAAAAAGGAAAGGAAGGAAAGAATCTGCTAAAGCTTCATGGACAAGCAAAGTGCTGAGGGAATAGGGGGTCTCTGCCTCTTGCATTTTAGCATTATGGATGACTTCAAGCGCTTTCTCACTATTGATCAATTGATCAATATAAAGATGGCAGACACTTTTATTCTCATAAATAAGAGGAATGAGGCTATTTTTTTGGCAAAAAGTTGTAAGAGAGGCACTTCCTGCTAAAAGAACGAGATCCACGCTTTTTTTACATTGAACAAAATCTTTTAATTGCTCTTCGTCATGAGAGTGAAGAAGCTGAACGCTCTCGATAGGTAAATCAGCTGCCTCTAACCCCATTTGAATTATCTTAACTAGAAAATAACAAGTATTCTTAATCTCTTTTCCTGCCCAAATGATTAAAGGATTTCCTGATTTGATAGTTAGAGCTGCCACCCTTATAAGCGTAGCGGGATTAATATCTAAAACATATCCTAGGACACCTATAGGAACACGATATTTTGCTAATCTCAAACCATTGGAAAGTGTTTGATCATCAAAAATTTCTCCATTCAGATCAGGCATTCTTCTAATATCAGATATATATTCTATCACCCGATCTAAGCAACCAAGTTCTATTAATTTCTTTTTATCCTCACCTGACGGAGAAAGATCCTGTGGATTAGCCTGCTTTATTTCTTCTAGGTAAGCTGATAAAGCTTTGGATATTTCACTTAAAGCCAGGTTTTTTTGGCTTTCGGAGACGTTAGAAAGTATTAAAAACGCGTTTTTGGCTTTACTTGCTTTTTTATCTAAATCCGACATCGTCCTATTCATAAGCTCTACTCTCCTTAAGCATAATTTGCATGCTATTAAGTGAAAAGGTGCCCTGTCAAGTAAAAAAGCCTTTAAGGAGCAATACCTCCTCCCCTTGTGAGATAAGCGAGCAAAGAAATGAGCAGTAAGCCCTATCTGGCTCTATGTTTGTTTGACTTACAAGCTCATTGCATAGTTAAAATACCTGGCATAATTTTTAAACTTTTTGCCAATTTTTTAAGATAGTACCTATTATCTTACGAATTATCATACAAAAGCTTGTAACTTAAAATTTTGATAGTCGGCCGAATTTTTTCTCAATTTTTATGAATTTTCTCTTGAAAACAGCTTAAAAGCTAGCTATTTCCAAGGGAAAAAGATCCGCAAAATAAGAGCTAAAACTCTTAGAGGATTTTCAGAAAACTTCGCTCTTTTTAAATTTTACAAAAAAAGGATGGCAAGGCAAGTTTCTTTGGCTATTCTTTTTAATATCAAGCTAGCATTATTTAAAAATCTTAATCTTTGTTTAACTTAAGCGCTACATGCTAGACATTCTTCTTTGTTATTTGCACTACAAGCCACAAAAGGTTTGGCCTCTAAAGTAAATTTAATTGCATCCACAGCAGCTTGCGTTCTTAAATAATACATGCCCGTCTTTAAGCCACATTTCCATCCATAAAAATGCATGGAGGTCAGTTTGGCAAAGGTAGGATTCTTTACAAATAAGTTTAGCGACTGAGATTGACAAATAAAGGGCCCACGCTCTGCGGCCATTTCTACTAATGTTTTTTGCTTGATTTCCCACGCTGTCTTATAGAGTTCCTTAATATTTTCAGGAATTTCCTTAATGCCTTGTACCGAACCGTTAGCAGCGATCAGCTGATTTTTGAGCTCTTCACCCCATAAACCTAGATGGATCAAATCTTTTAATAGATGCTTGTTCACTACGATGAATTCCCCCGATAGCACACGGCGTGTATACAAATTTGAAGTATAGGGTTCAAAGCATTCATTATTTCCCAGGATTTGCGAAGTAGAAGCTGTGGGCATAGGGGCTACTAAAAGTGAGTTCCTTACTCCATATAAAGCTACTTCAGCCTTAAGGGAGGGCCAATCCCAGCGCTTCCCTGGCACCACATTCCACATATCATATTGAAAGATTCCTTTAGACATAGGAGAGCCTTCATAAGTTGAATAAGGGCCATGAATTTTAGCCAGGTCTTTTGAAGCTGTTAAGGCAGCAAAATAGATTGTCTCAAAAATCTCGCGATTTAATTGCTTAGCCTCCTGAGACTCAAAAGGCATTTTTAATATCAAAAACACATCTGCCAAGCCCTGCACCCCAATGCCAATAGGGCGATGACGGAGGTTAGAATATTCAGCTTCCACCACAGGATAATAATTGACATCAATAATTTTATTTAGATTCCGCGTGACCACTTGAGTAACCTCAAATAGCTTAGGATAATCAAACTGTCCATCTTTGATAAAACGCGGTAAAGCTAAAGATGCCAGATTACACACGGCTACTTCTCCTGGAGCTGTGTACTCTATAATTTCGGTACATAGGTTACTCGATTGAATAGTCCCTAGATGTTGCTGATTCGATTTTCTATTACAAGCATCCTTATAAACCATGTAAGGACTGCCTGTCTCAATTTGTGCCTCCAAAATTTTAAACCAGAGCTCTTGAGCTTTAATTACTCTACGGACACGCCCCTCTTTTTCATACTGCTTATAAAGTTTTTCAAACTCATCTCCCCAGCAGGCATCTAAGCCTGCCGCTTCATTAGGACAAAACAAAGACCAATCTTGGTTAGCCTCCACCCGCTGCATAAAAAGATCTGGAATCCAAAGCGCTGTAAAAAGATCACGCGCACGCATTTCGTCCTTCCCTTGATTTTTTCTTAGATCTAAAAATTCAAAAATATCAGCGTGCCAAGGTTCTAGATAAACAGCAAAAGATCCTTTACGCTTTCCTCCTCCCTGATCTACATAGCGAGCAGTATCATTAAATACTTTAAGCATAGGAATAACTCCATTAGAGATACCCCCTGTTCCACGGATGTAAGAACCTGTCGCACGGATACCATGGATACTTAAGCCTATGCCTCCTGCAGCTCGAGAGATTTTAGCACATTGTTTAAGGGTATCAAAAATACCGTCGATGCTGTCTTCTTTCATTTGTAGTAAAAAACAAGAAGAAAGCTGAGGAGTTGGTGTACCAGCATTGAAAAGGGTAGGAGTGGCCTGAGTAAACCATCGATCGCTCATCAGATGATAGGTTTCCATGGCAGACTCAATATCTCCTTTATGAATGCCTATCGATACCCGCATTAACATATGCTGAGGCCTTTCCACTACTTTACCTTGCATTTTTAGTAAATAAGCTTTTTCTAAAGTTTTAAATCCAAAGTAATCGTACAAAAAATCTCGATCATAGATGAGAGTAGAGTCTAGAAGCTCTGCATGTTGTTGGATAATCTCATAAACATCTTCAGCAATGAGAGGCGCATGTTTCCCGCTTTTAGGATCCACATAAAGATAGAGGGCTTTAATGGTCTCAGAAAACGATTTATTGGTATTTTTATGCAAATTAGAAATCGAAATTCTAGCCGCTAAAATCGCATAATCAGGATGGTTAGCCGTTAAAGTTGCCGCCACCTCAGCAGCTAGGTTGTCTAACTCGCTGGTAGTCACCCCATCAAAAACACCTTCGATGACACGCCTAGCTACTAGCACAGGGTTAATATGCTTAGCATCTAGGGCGTAGCATAACTTTTGAAGCCGAGCTGTAATTTTATCAAACTTCATCGCCTCTTTTCTTCCGTCGCGCTTAATTACAAACATACCACCTCCTTTAAAATTCTTCATTTAGAGTAAATTCGTGATTCCTTTGAGTAGACATCACACCTGGTTTCTGATATTCAGAAACTCTTTTTTCAAAGAAATTAGTTTTACCCTGCAGCGATATAAGTTCCATGAAATCAAAAGGATTATTCACCTGATATAATTTAGAATAACCCAGCGCATTTAATAATCGATCGGCTACAAATTCGATATACTGGCACATCAAATCTCCGTTCATGCCAATCAATTTGACGGGTAAAGCCTCCATGACAAATTCCTTCTCAATCTTGACTGCATCTCCAATAATCTCTTTAACAAGCTCTTCGGATAGTTTATGAGCAAGTTGCGAATAGATTAAACAAGCAAAGTCACAATGCAAGCCTTCGTCTCTAGAAATTAATTCGTTGGCAAAACTTAAGCCTGGCATAAGGCCCCGTTTTTTAAGCCAAAAAATTGAGCAAAAGCTTCCTGAAAAGAAAATACCTTCGACGGCAGCAAAAGCTACTAAACGTTCAGCAAATCCCCCTTTAGAAATCCACTTTAAGGCCCATTCTCCTTTTTTAGCTACACAAGGAAGGGTATCTAAGGCATGAAAAAGCATGCTTTTTTCTTGCGAATCTTTGATATATGTCTCAATTAATAAAGAATAAGTTTCAGAATGAATGTTTTCGATCATGATTTGAAATCCATAAAAACATCTTGCTTCAGGGTATTGAACCTCGTTAAGAAAATTCACAGCCAGGTTTTCATTTACAATACCGTCACTAGCAGCAAAAAAAGCTAGAATATGCTTGATAAAGTGTCTTTCATTTTCATTAAGTTTTTTCTCCCAGTGCTGTACATCCGTAGACAGATCGATCTCTTCAGCTGTCCAAAAGCTAGCTTCAGCTTTTTTATACATCTGCCAAATATCTTGGTGATTGATAGGAAATAAAACAAAGCGTTCTTTGTTTTCTAGTAAAATTGGTTCATGCAAGGCCTGCATAAGAAACTCCCAAAAAAAATAAGCTTAAGGTCTACCATCCTATCTAGAATGATAAGCCCACGATTTAATAATTAAAGAAAGGGAGAAAATAGACCGAGCAGATTGGCCAAAAAGAGAAAGAATATCACTCTTTATTTTCCCCATCCTGTCTTTAACGAGACAGTTCACCTTTTATAAAAAAGATGCGATGAGCAAAGATAAGCAGGTCTTCTGACTCTGAGATCATCCTACTTGCCAGCCTTCCCACTAATAAAAGCAGTGGCATTTTAGCTTTCGTCACTCATTACAGCGGCGTTACCGCACAGGATTTACACCTGTTTCCCTATTCTCTTCTAGCCTTAACTAAAAGCACTTATCTTAAGTCCAATGAATTTCTCATTGTGCTAGTAAATATATACGTTGCCAAGATTTTGTCAATAGGAATCAAGAATCTGAACAGTTTTCTTAAATTTTCATGTCATTAAAAAACTTTTTGAGAAGGATACAATCTGCCCCTCCCTATTTTAGCTAGATAGTCAAAAGCTTATATTGCTGGAGAGAAAAAAGAAAAAAGTGTATCAATTTGCAAGCAGTTAATCTTAATGCTTTTTTAGAGAGTGCCTCAGGAAAGTCCGCTTCCCACTAAATTTCTTGAAGAATAAAAAAGCAAGCCGATAGCTTTAATATTTTTTAACAATCATTCATTTTATTTTAAGGAGTAGCGATGAGTTCCCTTACGATTTCTTCAGAGAGGTCCCCTTTCATTCCTTCTTCCCTTAGCCAAGAAAAAACTACACGCTTTCCAAGGGAGAGTTTGCAGAGATTTTCCCCAGAGGTTATCCTTGGCCTTATGCAAAGACGAGGAGATTTGGACAATCCTCTTTCTTCTTATAAAATTAAAGGGACGCCATCCCGAGGAGAATGGCATTACTTTAAGTCTCCTAGAAGAAACCTTCCTTCTTCTAGCTTATCTTCTAAAGCTCCTGTAGTTTCTTCTGAGCGCGCCAGAAGTGAGAAAATTAATTTTTTTTCTAAGGAAGCAATTAAAGAAATTGGTTGTGAGACAGTTATATTAACAATTGCTCATCTTTTAAAAGCGCTAAATTCTTCAGGCTTTCAAGAAATAAAAATAGGAGGCATCACAGCTACAGCTTTGCTACCTATCCTGATGATTAACTTTAATAGATTAGCCCCTCAATTTCCTACAGAGAAAGTTCAGTTATATGGCCTGGGGTATTCTGCTGAACAAAAAGAATTTCTAAATTTAAGTATCGAGGCTCTCTTAAAAACCAGAGGGAAAAAGAACATTACCATTACTGGCTTTAGTGAGGCTAATCTTCTTCAAAACATAAACTTGCAAGAAAAGTATGAACGTCACATTGGCACATTTGACATTATTTATACTAATCTCTCTTTAGATAAGCTGTCAGAGCTTAAGGCTCTTTTAAAAGTAGGAGGGGCCCTAATTTTTAAAGAAACTCTTATTATACAAAAAAGAGCAAAATCGCATGAAAATTTGCTTTCTGAAGAAGAAAATAATTATTATAAAAAGTTTCAAGAAGTTTTCGACAGCATCCATGCTCCTGTGGAACATCATCTTCCCCTCTATGCAATATGTAAAAAAATCCTCCAAAGTGGTTTTCATTTCCACAAAAGAAATATTAGCTCCTCTTATCAACCTACTTATGTTTTTCTTTTAATAAATAAATAGCTTGATTAAGGAAAGAGTCTAGTGTACTTATTCAATAGCATGAAAACCTAAAGATAAGCTGAGGATAGGAATGAAATCGCCCAACTTTCGTAATCAATTATATAACAATGCGGTAGCTATCATTAGTTTAATAGTGGCCGTTATTGCTTTAGCTGTAAACACCTGGCGCTTAGAGCAAACGGAAAGAAACCGAAACATCCGCCAAGCAGGTTTTGAAATGCTTAAAAACTTAGGAGGATTGCAAGCGGTTGTTAACACCACTCTATATAAAGACACGCATTCAAAAATAGAGGCTATTGAGGGATGGAATTATATTGCCATGATGAGTGACATTGTTATTCTTCTCCCCTCCCCTGTCCCAGAAAATCTTAAACAGCTGGCTAAAATATGGAGTGTGCATTGGAAAAACTTAGCTACAAACCATAATGGTGTCTCTCAGGTTAATCATCAAATAGATACAACAAGAGAAGCCGTTATGCATGCTTTAAATCAATTACATTAAAATTAAGGTTAATTTCCAAAAAAAGTAAAGGGTCCCTAGAATAAAAGCCTAGCCATGGGGATCAAGCTAAAAGATTCAAATGCTTTGAAGAAGTAGGAAAGACTAAGAAAGTTTTTTCCTATTCTTCGTAAGAGGGTTTCTATATAATATTTTCTACATTTAACTTTTCTAGCTAGAATGTAAAGAGAAAAGTAATAAATTTGCTCCTTTAGCTGAATTAAGGAGGCGTTTATCAAAATGGTGGCATTTATTGCCCATGAAATTTAGAAGATTTAACTAAAACTTTGAGGATCTTGAGAAATTTAGCTTATGCGCAAAACGATAATACAATTATCAGAAATTAAACTAGTGGGCATTACAAGCCGCACTAACAATTCATGGGAGAAGGACCCCTCCTCTGCTAAAATTAGCCCAACAATCCAAAGGTATTTCCATGGCGCGTATTCAGAAAAAATTCTTTATCGCGCAAAGCCAGGTACAACCTATTGCGTTTATACCGATTATGAATCTGATTTTAATGGAGATTATACTTATTTTATTGGTGAAGAAGTCAGTAAATTCGATGTAATGGCTGAAGGATTGTCCGCCCTTGTTATACCTGCTCAAAATTACGTAAAATTCATAAGCAATCCAGGTACTCTACCTTCCCTATGCATTAATATGTGGCAAAAAATTTGGTCGATGTCCGCTCCCGAGTTGGGTGGGGAAAGAGAATATTTGGCTGATTTTGAGATTTACGATGAGCGTGCAAGCGATCACCAGAATGCAATACTTGATATTTACATTGGCATTAAAAGCGAAAAGCAAAGACCTCATTACACTTAAGAGGTAAAGTTTAAAAAGTAGCGATTTTTCTCTCAGGTTTTCCTACTATAAGCCATAGCCCCTTACCCCAGGTAAGGAGCTAAAAAGATCCTGCGAATATCCATAGAAGTTGCTTTATTGGGCTTGCCTATTAAAATTAGTAAACCCTCACTCATCTAAACTTAATGCAAGATTGTATTTTTCTTGAGGCAATGTCCAGGTTCATCGGGCAAGCTTTATAATTTGTAGTAAACTTCTTATATTTTGATAAAAGATTTTGCCTAAAACAAGGTGTTTTATGGAGTCTAAAATTGCATTCCGCATGCTTAAAAATGCGTTAACTTTTAAGTTGAGTAAACTCAAAAAATTAATAACTATTACTAAGTGTTGGGGAAGGTGAAAGAAGGACAAATTGTGAAAGAACTGAAGCCCAATAAAAAGAGAAAGCAAAGCAGATCTAGGAGTTTAAAATTTATGTCCTCTTTTGAAAAGCCCGCCAAATGCAAGGCTTTAAAGCTTTATCTGCGTTTTGCTGAAGTAAAAGAGAACAATTTACTCAGGTCAACATGACGGAGAGGGTGGGATTCGAACCCACGGTACGTTTAAAAGCGTACACACGCTTTCCAAGCGTGCTCCTTAAGCCACTCGGACACCTCTCCAAGATTAAGGAATCTGCAGTAGATTAATTCATCTTTAAAATAAGTTGCAAGGATAAAAAATTTAATCGTCTGGTCTTTCGTTTTTTTATATTAGCAAATTGCATTCATTGCTACATGAGAAGACGTTCATAAGTTTTTTTTCAAGATCTTTATTGACAGCTTAATTACTTGCTTTAATTCTTAATTCTCAGCATAGTGGATGTAAATTATTGTATCTTACAACTCTTATTTATATGATAAGCATTAAAAAACCTTTAATATTTTTTACTATTTTCCTCTCTTTTTTTTCGCTATCCCATCAGATATTTTCTAGGGAAAATTCAGTCCACTCTCATTATGTACTAGTGAGTGTAGCTCCTCACAAATTTTTTGTAGAAAAGCTTGCAGGGTCTACTCTTCAAGTAGGAGTTATGGTGCCTGCGGGCGCTAGCGCTCATACTTATGAGCCAACGCCTAAACAGATGTTAGAGGCTACTCAAGCTGATCTTTGGTTTTATGTAGGAGAAGGATTTGAGCCAAAAGTTAAGTCAGCCTTAAAAAGCTATAATCCACGCATGCAATTGATCGATTTAAGGCAAAATCTTGATCTTATTTCTTATGAGAGCAAACACCCTCACCATTGCTGTCACTCCCAGGAAAACAGCTATGACCTTCATTATTGGCTAAGTCCAATTCAAGCTAAAATTCAAGCTACCACTATTGCAGAAGCTTTAATTAAAACCTATCCAGAAAATGCCTTGCTCTATCAAAGCAATTTAGCTCATTTTCATCAAGAGCTCGATCACCTCCATGAGGAGATTCATACTCTTTTAAGTAAGCCTCATAATCCTGTGCTAATGGTCTCTCATCCAGCTTATGCTTATTTTTGCCGTGAATATAATTGTCGACAGCTTTCTATTGAGTTTGAGGGAAAAGATCCTACCCCTCAACAGCTTACTCGATTGATTAAAGAGGCGCAGAGTAATCACATAAAAACTATTTTCGTGCAAGTTCAATACAGTAGTAAAGGGGCCAAATTAATTGCTGCCCAACTAGGTGCTCGCCTAGTTAATCTAAATCCTTATGCTGAAAATTATTTGGAAAGTATGCGGGAGATTGCCAAAGCTTTTGGGGCCTCTTAAAATAATTTGACCCAATTTTTCTTATGCTTAAGAAAAGGCTTTGACAAATATTCTTTATCTTAAAGCTTACCCCCTGTTTTTCTTGAGTGTATGAGCAGCAAAGCTTTTACCTTATTTTTTCTTCTATCACATAGCCTACGAAAAGAAAGTACATCAAACTTTTCCGCCCTGCAATTGGTTTCCTAATAGAAAGCTTGCCTGCACACCTAGAGCTGGATGTATGTACCTACTTTCCTGAAGAATTTTGCCCCTTATCATTAACGCCCTTCCTTCTTAAATTTTGCTGACAGCCGATCTATTTAAACACCATCCTGTATAAGCAAAAAAACTACTCGTGGTAATCAAATCAAGAAATCCGGGACTTAACATTTACCAAGCTGTTTAATTTTCTGATCGTGCAAATTCAAAAATATGGGTTAATTTTCAGGACTTCAGAGATAGATGGACAAATTAATTCTGAAGACTTTAATATAAAAGACCATTAATTTAGTCTAAAGGCTTTTCTTGATGCCTCCTGTTATCCATATAGATCATCTCAATTTCGCCTATGCCGAAACGCCCGTTCTTACTGACATCCATTTAACTATTGAGTCGAATGATTTCATCGGTATCATAGGACCCAATGGAGGGGGCAAAACCACCCTTCTTAAGCTGTTAATGGGATTTTTAAAACCCTCTTCAGGCAAAATAGAAATTTTAGGGTCACCTCCTCAATCCTCTCGTCATCAAATTGCCTATGTTCCTCAGACACACCGTTATGATCGTGAGTTTCCCATTTCAGTTTTAGAAGTGGTTTTAGCCGGGCGCCTTTCTAAACTTCCGTGGTATGGAAAGTTCTCTTCAGCTGATAAAGAAGCTGCTAAAGAAGCTTTAAATCGCGTAAAGCTGCCTAACTTTTATAACAAACCTTTTGGTACATTATCAGGTGGGCAAGCTCAGCGAGCATTGATTGCTAGAGCTTTAATCTCCGATCCGCAGCTACTGCTTTTAGACGAACCGACAGCTCATGTGGATTCACAAGCAGAAGCTGACATTTATGATATTTTATACAGCCTTCGCCAAAAAATGGCTATTCTTATGGTAACCCATGATTTAAACACTGCGATCGAACAAGTAAAACAGGTTCTTCTCGTCCAAAACACAGCTTTATTGTTAAAGCCAGAAGAAGTTTGTGAACATTTCGCTATGGGTCTTTACCATTCACCTTTGATTCAGTTAAAGCGAGAAATTCAATGACCTCTTTTTTTGACGCCTTACATACCAATCCGCTTTTATTAGCAGCTATATTAGCTGGAATAGCAGCTTCATTTGTAAGCGGAATTATAGGCTCTTATGTGGTAGTAAAAAGAATTATTTTTATTTGTGGCAGCATCTCTCATGCAGTCCTTAGTGGAATAGGCATTTGCTTATGGCTAGAAAGGGCTAAGGGCTTTGTAGGGGTCTCGCCTTTGCTAGGTGCTCTTATTGCAGCCATAGTTTCTTCTTTGCTCATCGGATGGATTCATCTTCATTATCGCCAGCGTGAGGATACTGTCATTGCTGCCATTTGGTCAATAGGTATGGCAGTAGGGATTCTATTTATTTCGCAAACCCCTGGTTTTAACGTTGAACTCACCAATTTTCTTATTGGAAATATCTTATGGGTCACCCCTACTGATCTAAAAATTTTACTTACCTTAGATATTGTCATCTTTTTAACCGTGCTTTGTCTCCATAAACGCTTTTTAGCCATTTGTTTTGATGAAGAACAAGCTCAGCTCCAAGGCATCTCTGTTAATTCACTTTATCTTTTATTGCTGGTGTTAACGGCTGTTTCTATTGTGCTTTTGATTCAAGTGGTGGGTATTATCTTAGTGATGACCATGCTTACAATCCCCGCTGCGATTGCCAATCTATTCACAACCAGGCTTTCTCAAATGATGGCCATTGCTATTTGTATCAGCGCAGGATTTTGCTTTTTCGGAATGCAAGCAGCTTTTTATATGGATTGGCCCGGTGGAGCGACGATTGCGCTAGTAGCAGGCTTAACTTATGTGCTCACCTTACTAGGAAAATATGGGATAAAAAGAGCTCGGAAGACTAGCTTAGCTATCCCTTCCGATAAATAAAATAAGAGTAAGATCTATTACAAGCTTTGTTAACTTGCATAGCCTTAAGTTAACTACGGAAAGAGAGGGATTCGAACCCTCGATACCCTTGAGAGGTATGCGTCCTTAGCAGGGACGTGCTTTCGGCCACTCAGCCATCTTTCCATAAATACGCTGATTAAACAGATATCCTAGCGTGCAGACTGTTTTTACGCAACCCTTTATATAGAAAAAGAGAAGTTTTTAACAAGAAAACTGATTTAAGACCCTCGAACATTCCTAAGCTTTATAATTTCTTGCTATACTCTAAAATCCTGAAATAAAAGGTAAAGCTATCCTTAAAGCTTTTAAGAATAATTTCATAGCACTCTTTTATCTGGGTAATCGGCAACTTTTTATGGTGATTAGATATCCTCAAAAAGCCTAATAAACAAAAAAAGCAGGTAATGTAAGGCGAAGGCTCTAAATAGCTTTTTTGCTGCTTTATTGCCCTTTGCCCTAAATGCTATACTGACGATCTCCTCTACACCTCTAGAGCTTTTCGATCTAACAAACTAGGCACTAAAGATACAAATTTTTTTATTTACAGCCTAAAAACTGACTAGTTTATCTGACATTATATTCCAACGGATTTCCTTCCAACTCTATGTATAGCCGTTCATATGATGGCTTTATTTCTGAAGGAAGAGAGGTGAGTTGGTTAAAGCGTACATAAAGTCTTCGCAGACTAGACAACCGCCCTAACTCTGCTGGAAGGGAGGTAAGCTGGTTATCGTTTAAATAAAGCGCTCTCAAATGAAATAAATGCCCTATCTCGGGAGGAAGGTCAGTAAGATGGTTATCGTCTAAAGAAAGTAATTCCAGATGAAATAAATGCCCTATCTCGGGGGGAAGGCCAGCGAGAAGGTTGTTGCTTAGCTCAAGATTTTTTAGCTGGAAAAGCTCCGTGATCTCTAAAGGAAAAATGGTGAGCTGGTTATCATTTAAGTCAAGTGTTTCCAACTGGGATAGCTGCCCAATCTCTGCTGGAAGAGTAGTCAGATGGTTGTCAGTTAATTTTAACCAACCTAATTGCGATAAATGCCCTATCTCTGCTGGGAGAGTAGTGAGTTGGTTTTTATCTAAGTGGAGTCTTACTAGCTGAGATAGCTGTCCTATCTCTGATGGAAGAGCAGTGAGTTGGTTTTTATCTAAGTGGAGTCTTACTAGCTGAGATAGCTGTCCTATCTCTGGTGGAAGAGCAGTGAGTTGGTTTTTATCTAAGTGAAGTCTTACTAGCTGGGATAGCTGCCCTATCTCTGCTGGAAGAGTAGTAAGATGGTTGTCAGTTAATTCTAACCATCTCAATTGCGATAATTGCCCTATCTCTGCTGGGAGAGTAGTAAGATAGTTATCATTTAACATAAAATATTTCAGTTGCGATAAATGGCCTATCTCTGCAGGAAGAATAGTGAGTTGGTTATTAATTAAATGAAGCCTTGTTAGTTGGGATAGCTGCCCTATCTCTTTAGATAAAAAAGTCAAGCCAATGCTTATTAAGCCTAGGCACTTAATATCTTTATTATACTTTTCAATCCACTCTTTAAAAATCTCTCCCCTACTTGCTAAAGGCAGGGCTTCGATTTCCTCTTGATTTAAATAGTGCTGCCCCCCAGGAAGATTTTTCCAAAATAAAAGGCGATTAATATTTATAAGATAAGAGAAGTAGTTATCCACAGTAAGATATCTTGTTTCCATAGGCTTATCTTCAAGTTCTAAAGGAGAAAAAGACTTAGCTAAGATAAAGAGATGTCTAAAAATTGTAGTTATTTTTATGGCTTCAGGAAGATTGGCTTCTAGCTTATAAATCTTATCTATAATAAAAGCCCGCTCGGTTACATCTAGCTGAAGAGCATGTATTTGACCTATTTGCTTATAAAGAGAGGGCATTATTTCAGTATCCAATAAGTGTCGCCATCTTGTACAAACCCTAGATAAGGAAGGGCTAGCGCAAGCCTTTAAAATAGGGACTAATATTTCATTAGGTAGATGTTCAATGGAGATGAAAGAGCTAGGATTCATTATACGGCCTCTTTAAGATAGATATATATTTTGATGTTATTTTTGGCCCGATCTATATACAAAAAAAACACAATAGCTTGGCACAGCTTAGGAAAATTTAAGCAAGTTATTAATATAAAAACCATGAGAAATTCTTTTTAACTTTTAACCAGAAAAGCCCACCCTCGGAAAGTAATGATTCCTTAATGAGTCTGAAGGTGATCTGTATTCTCAAACCCTTCTATCTAACAAGCTAGGTGATGCAAATACAAGCTTTTTCAGCTATAACTTAAAAGGTGGCTTTATCTCATCTGGAATACTTTTCAGCTAATTTTCTTTAAACTCGAGATTTGACTTTTCATGCAGCTCTCTATCTCAGCAGGAATAGATGGAGAAATACAGGACGACATTTATCACCTAAAAAATTTAACTTCCAGGTTATACGCTTTTGAGCTAGTCTTTATGCCATTTCATATTTTATAAAATCATCTTCTTACATAGAGGAAGCAGGTTTAAGAAGATTGGGTATATACTAGTTTGCTTAAAGAGTAGTATTAAGGAATGGTAAATATTAAATCGTGAACTTTAATTTTTTACCTCATTCTTTACCGCGCTTGTTTCTCTTTAAGAAACTGCTAATTAGCTCATAATTTTTTAATGAATCATTATTGTAAGTTAAAGCATTCTTTAGCAATTAACCATTCCTCGCGCACATGCACGACAAAAACCTTTACTTTAGAACCGGCTGGTGATATCTCTCCATCATTTTTCCATGTGCCGTTTAAACTAGAATCTACTTTAACACCCAAATATTCAAGGCCCTCTATAACCTTTTGCCTTACTGGAGCAGCATTCTCTCCAATTCCTCCTGTAAAACATAGAATATCTAGACCATTTAAGGTAGCTGCTAAGGCCCCCACCGCTTTTTTCAAACAATGTACATATAGCTCTAAAGCTAAAATTGCTCGCGAATCTTTCCTTTCGGCAGCTTTTAAAATCTTACGCATATCGAAGCTACCTCCAATGCCTAATAAACCTGATTTTTTATTTAAGCAATGGTCCACTTCCTCAACAGACATGTTTTTCTGCTTTTGGAGATAAAGAATAATCCCCGGATCGATAGAACCACTGCGTGTCCCCATCATTAACCCTTCCAAAGGAGTAAATCCCATGGTCGTATCTATCCCTTTTCCATTTAAAATAGCTGTACAAGAAGAACCATTTCCTAAATGACACGTAATCAGTTTATGGTTATCCGAACCTAGCCTCTCTTGAATGGTTTCCATGCAATACTGATGGCTAATTCCATGAAACCCATAACGACGGATTCCCTCTTTAGTCCATTCACTAGGAACAGGATAAGTCCATGCTACTTCGGGCATGCTAGTGTAGAAGGCCGTATCAAATACTCCTATTTGTGTGGCAGAGGGAAAATAACGCTCGGCCTCCTGTATTCCTTCCAAATTTATAGGATTATGTAAAGGAGCTAAATGAGAGAGCTTTTGAAGAAGCTTTATAGTTTCAGGAGTAATAAAAGTAGGCTTTTGAAAGAGAGAGCCTCCATGGACGATGCGATGGCCCACTCTATCAATGGGCGTGGGAACTTCCTCGAATGCTTTCTTAATAGCTGCTCGGCGATCTTCCCAGCTATTTTCAAATTCTACCGTCTTTTGCCATAAGGGCTCAAGATGGCGCAAAAAAAACGTTTTTTGCTTCAAATAAAGCAAATTTAAAAGAACTTGACCCCCCATTTACCACTAAAATTTTCATGCAAGCACCTGTTAGTTCCTTTGAAGAAAGAGGAATAATTAAAAATAAAAGTTGAATAATGTAATCATTACCAAAAATGCTTTATACATTATCCCGTAAAAACAAAAAAACTTTTTTTTAAAATTTTTATTCTGCAGGTAAGCCTTTTCCTATTCGGCTCATGTCTGTCCCATTATTTCCTATTTATTTTTCCTCTATCTTTTGCAACTTTGAATTCATCTTTGGAGCCTGATCTTTTTTAAAAGCTACAAGTAAATAACCCAAACAAGGGGAGCTTTTTTAATAGATGTTTCCTATGTTAGCTACCTATCCTTGTCAAGCTTTGCTTTAAGCTCAGCAGGCCTCTCAATATAATGCAAATCTACTTGATCTGCTTTTTCATAAAGAAAACGAATTTTTTTTACTTTCACTCTGCTATTAGTCGAATCCTTTAGGCTGAAAAAAGATAGTACGCCTACTTACAAGCATTATTAAGCTATTAGGGGTAGATACAGAACACGAGAGAAAGAGCAGATAAGAGCCAAGCGGTAAAAGCCAATGATAATAATTTTTTTGCTGGCCTATCCTCATAGTGCTAATTATACCAAAACCTTTTCCTCATTATTTAAAAAATTGAGGTTTTTTGATTGTATCAAAACCTGCGCCTTCTTAAGATAATTTATCATTCTCATCCCTAAAGGTAAATTTATGCAAGTCCTTGGAACATCTATACCTGAAGTCAAAATTATAGAACCCCAAGTTTTCGGGGATGCCCGCGGCTTTTTTTTTGAAAGCTTTAACCTGACGATGTTTCGCGAAAAAGCTCATATTCGGGATACTTTTGTACAAGACAATCACTCTCATTCTCCTAAACATGTCTTACGTGGACTCCACTATCAGATTCATCAGCCCCAAGGAAAGCTTGTTCGGGTTGTTAGCGGTGAAGTTTATGATGTAGCTGTAGACTTACGCAAACATTCGCCTACCTTTGGTCAATGGGTAGGATTAATATTATCCGCGCAGAATAAACGGATGTTATGGATTCCTAAAGGCTTCGCCCATGGTTTTCTAGTATTGTCAGACCAGGCTGATTTCCTATATAAAGCATCGGATTTTTACGATCCTGCGTCGGAGCGTACAATTATTTGGAATGATCCCGATTTAGCCATCGAATGGCCCCTTCAGGGAGATGTACCTATTCTTTCGGCTAAAGATCAAAAGGGAAATTTATTCAAACATGCCGAGGTATTCCTATGAAAAAAATTCTTATCTTAGGCAAACAAGGGCAAGTAGGCTGGGAGCTCTGTCGCACTCTTTCACCTTTGGGACAGCTTATCACCTATGATCGGAAAGCTTTAGATCTTGCTTCTCCCCTCTCTATTCGCGAGCTTCTACGCGGATTAAAGCCCCATATGATCGTTAATGCGGCGGCCTATACAGCAGTTGATAAAGCTGAGGCTGAGAAGGAAGCTTGTATGGCCATCAACGCACGGGCTCCTCAAATTCTTGCTGAGGAGGCTAAAAAGCTTAATGCGCTTCTCGTTCACTATTCCAGTGATTATGTCTTTGATGGATGCTCGCCCAGTCCTTCTACCGAAGATACTGTTCCTAATCCTCAAAATTTTTACGGCTACTCTAAACTTGAAGGAGATCGTGCTATTCAGGCCTTAGGCTGCGCTCATCTAATCTTACGTACTAGTTGGGTTTATGGAAACCGAGGCCACAATTTTTTGCTAACTATGCTAAAATTAGGGTTAGAGAAAGATACATTAAAGATTGTAGACGATCAAATGGGTGCTCCTACCTGGAGCCGTTTAATTGCAGAAGCTACAGCACAGGTGATGGCCCGTTATGAAGGCCAGGATGGCATTTACAATCTTACCTGCCGCGGAAAAACCTCGTGGTTCGGCTTTGCTAAAGCCATCTTTGAGGGGTATAGTCTTAAAAGAGGAGTAAAGATGCCTACACTTGTAAATGTTCCCTCATCAGCCTATCCAGTAGCTGCCCAACGCCCTCATAATTCTTTACTAAGTCACGAAAAAACAGAAAAAACATTTGGCATTCAACTCCCCGATTGGAATGAAACACTGCAGATGTGCCTCGAGGAGGTATAATTTGTAGAAGTTGTGAGTGCGAAAGCTATAAAAGTACTCTATCCCGCTAACTCTTAAATTTTTTAGAGGCAGCTATTTGTACCCTCTGCCTTAAATCCCTTTAAGAATCATTTGATTACACTTGCTGTTGAATATTTAAACGAATAGCTTCACGTAATTCAGGCAGGCCATTACCCAGCATAGCTGAAATTTGGAAAATCTTCTCCTTAGCAGCAAACTTATTCTTTAAAAAGACTTTAATATGCTGAGAAGCTTCCTCAGTATCTACTTTATTTAACACGATAAGATAAGGACGTTCGAGCATTTCAGGATTATAAGCCTGGATTTCATGACGTAATACTTCAAAGTCCGAGCTGGGATCTCGTCCATCGATACCGGAAGCATCTAAGACAAATAACAAAAGTTTTGTACGTTCTATATGCCTTAAAAATTCAAAGCCTAATCCTCGATTACAATGAGCGCCTTTGATAATACCGGGAATATCAGCAATAAAAATGCGTTGGTGTTCTTTATAAGTAATAAAACCAAGGTTAGGTCGTAAGGTAGTAAAAGGATAGGGAGCTATTTTTACTTTGACAGAAGCTAAAGAAGAAAACAGTGTGGATTTTCCAGCGTTAGGAAAGCCTACCAATCCTACGTCAGCAATTAATTTTAGCTCTAATTCGATGCTACAGGCTTGGCCTTCGGTGCCTTCTGTGCGCGTATTGGGTGCACGATTAGTAGGAGATTTAAAGCTATCATTACCACGTCCACCTCGGCCACCTTTACAAATTTCCCACTTTTCTCCATCTTGGGTAAAGTCATGAAGAATTTCACCCGTATGAATATTCTTTACCAAGGTGCCACAAGGAACTTTCAGGATAAGATCTTTACCATTACGCCCCTGCTGGCAATTGGGACCTCCTTCACGGCCATTTTCTGCTTTTAAAATACGGCGATTGCGAAACCACTCTAAAGAAAAAACTTGTGCATCGGCTTGAAGGATAAGCGAACCGCCTTTACCTCCATTGCCCCCACACGGCCCTCCCTTAGGGATATACTTTTCCCGCCGCCAAGCAATAACACCATTTCCGCCTTTACCGGCAGCTAGATCTATAGTCACACGATCAACAAACATATTTTTATATAAAAAGGGAAAGTTAAAAGAGAATAATAATTGACAAAGAAGAATGAAGAGAAGAACTAGTGCTCATCATTCCTCTTTCTGTGCTCTAAAATGGTTAGGCTCCAGCTTCGATAGAGATGTAAGTGCGATCGGATTTACGAAAAGAAACGCATCCATCAGCAAGAGCGAAAAGCGTATCATCGCTACCACGGCCTACATTTTTACCTGGGTGCCATTTTGTGCCCCTTTGTCTAACCAAGACACTACCTGTCTTGACGATTTCACCCATACCTACTTTAATTCCCAGACGTTTTGAGTGAGAGTCGCGTCCGTTACGGGTTGAACCCTGTCCTTTCTTATGTGCCATAATTCTCCTTCCTTATGCTTTGGCAATCTCAGTAATTTTTACACGTGCATAATGTTGACGGTGGCCAAACTTCCTGTAATTATTATGACTCGGTTTATATTTTAAGCTTACAACCTTAGGACCTGCTACAATATCTAGCAGCTCACCCATAACTTTGAAGCCTTCTAAAGCTTGGGCACTAACATGGGAAGAGTTTTCTTCACCGACAAAAAGCACTTCAGCAAATTCAACTTTTTCTCCTGGTTCTGCGTCAAGCATTTCTACTTGGATGATGTCATCTTTAGCTACACGATACTGTTTTCCGCCAGTTTTGATAATCGCGTATGATTTGTTGGAACTCATTCTAGCCCCCTTAGGCATTGTAAAACGATAAAGTTTTTTTAAGGAAATCAATAAACTGTATGCAGTATAGCGCATTAGTGGTTTCCAATCAATCGAAATCTAAAGCCATCCAATGAGTCGATCTCTTGTCAATAAAAAAGTGCATCTTAAAATTAGCCAAATACTCTTTTGGGGCAACCTGCTGCCAATGTTCTTCATAAAAATTACCCGACACCTATTTTTTTATATACTTAATAATTGCTAGCCCTTTTATGCCTTGTTTGATAACGCGGGAAGCTACAAACTTGTACTACTCCTTCTCTCATAAATTCTTACGCCCTTTAAGCTAAGTTATAAATATATTGAAAATATCCGCGCTAACTCTTAGTATGGATTCATTAAATAAAAAAACTGATTTATAGTTATGCAGGCATTTGCAATCATCCCCTCACTTTTCTACTTACCTTCTTCCCAGCATGCTGGTCGCGAGAAGTTAGCTAAAGCGGAAAGACTGCTGGCTCAAGGCCAGCTCGAAAAAGCGCAAACATTTTTAAAAGAAATTCTTGATGACACTCATCTCAACCCAGAAACAATCATTAAAGCCAAGCTAAACAGCCAAATTATCCTTGCATATAATAATGAGGCCAAGTTTAACGAGGGTTTATTCTTAGAACTATTTGATACACTCCGACATTCCAGCTGGCTGGAAGAAGAAGAGAAGCACAAAACTTTATTGAGTATAGAGCTTATCGGGCTTTATAATCCTAGCTTAGCCAATGCTTCATCTATAGAAAACATCATCGATAATTATCCAGAAAGCCATCCTCTTGCAATTTTAGGGAGATTTTGCCTAGCTGAACGCTTACGTATACAATCTACTAATAATGATGAGCAAAAAATATTAAGCTTGTATAAAAGTGTTCATACACAGCAAGTCAGCTCTATATTTACCTACATACGAGGAATAGCCGCCCTGCAAGCCGCAGAGATTATATCCTCTAGCACTTACTCTGGCGAGCAAAGTTGGTTAGATGCCGATGAGTTATACAGTGCAGCCCTAGCAGATTTTTCTCCTCAAGCGCTCACAGACTTTGATGAGAAAAAATGGGATCTTTTTTTTGAATTTTCTCGCCTTATTTTAGAAAAGATCTATCCTTGCCCCTCTCTCTCACATCTAGCTTACGTAGGAAAAGCCTATATGTATGGCATGGGCAGCAAAGACTTAAAACCTTCAGTAGAAAAAGCCATTTTTTACTATGAAAAGTCTTTAGAGACTAATATCGCCCTCGAAGGGCAAATAGAGCCTAAGTTCTGCTTAGCAGAGTTGTATTTTTCTCATGGCGAAGCTTCTAAAGCTCTTTCATTTTTTGATGAAGTCATCGATTCTTCTACTCATGATAGCCATATAGCCTATTCTTTTATGTCCAAATGCTCTAAAGCTGATATTTTGCGCCAGGATTTTCCTGATGTAACTAAAAATTTGGCACTTTCACAAAGTTTATACCAAGAAGTATTGGAAAGTTCTTATAAAAATGATCTTCTTTTGGCTAAAGCTGGGCTAGGATTAGCCATTATTTTTCGCGATGGAGATGACCGAAATATTCTCAATTGGCCCGATGCTATCTTTTTATTTAAGCAAATCATCGAAGCTAAAGATTATTTAAAAGAAGCTCCCCAACTTGTCAGCCATGCCCAGTTAAATTACGCAGAAATGTTATATAAAGGGGGTAATGAGATTGAACAATGCTTACCTGAGGCGATGCAATTGTTTACTTGTCTTTTGCTGAATGAAAAGCAGGAAGAAGCAATAATAGCTAAAGGCCTAAATAGCTTGACCCAATTAATAGAAAAAGAGCCTCAGGCTGGACAGATTCAAAAAGTTTTAGATCTATTTGAACAAGTAATCCAGCAGAAACACTTATCCAAACCCTTAGTTGCTCAGACCTATTATTGCAAAGCTAAAATCTATAGGCTCCAAAATCGGCTAGAAGATGAGCTCTATCATCTTTTTGGGGCCCATATATTTGGTGACTTCATCATGCAACAAACGATTAGCGAAGAAGTTCAGCGAAGTCCTTGCACTGCAATTTCCAAAATAGTTGCTTACCATTCAATACTAAAAAATGTAGAAGCAAGCCTTGCACCCGCACCCGATTTTTGGATTCCTCCTTTAGGCCCTCTTTCTCAATTTCTTGAAAGCTTTTTAATTGCTAAGGACCTAAACACCTATGCTATTAAAAAAAGCATTCTTATTGGTTTAATAAAGCATGAGTATCAAATCACCAGCTACATTGATCCCCTCCTGCCTGAACCCATAAAAAATGAATTATATGATATTTTAGGTAACTTTTGCCTTTCGGCTGCGGATGAGCATCCCCACTTAGCTATCAAACTCTTAAGAAATGTGAGCGAAAAAGCCTCATGTTATCCCGCTTCTTTAGGTAAATTAATTAATTTAGTTTATACCTCTAAACTTGAAAGTTTAAGATCTGAATGGAAAGCTTATGAGGCTATAACCTCTTATTTAGAAAAAGCAAAAAAAGCAAATCGGCTCTCCCCCACCCCTCTCCTTGACCTTCAACATACTGAAAAATGGGAGTTGGCTGCTAGGAAAGAAAAACTTAAGTTTATTCAACAGCATCCCATCGATCGCCTTATTAGCTGCCCCATTAATAGATTCAGCATCTAACTTAATGCTCTGGGAAGTTTATTGGGTCTTATAGGTAGTTTATAGAGGTTAAGATTTGCTATTCTGGAAAACCTTACCTTTGAATTTTTTCAAAAAATTTTCAAACTTAATCGCTTATTC
>NZ_JRXI01000144.1:0-5070 GCF_000813645.1 Neochlamydia sp. TUME1
ATTAATTAAACATTATAAAGGTGAACGCCAGTTTTTTTAATAGATTTTCAATTTAAAAAAAAATCTATGAAAAAGACAGATGACCTAATCGAAAATCATGTCTTTTATACCTTAGGTCGCTTGGATTGCGTATTGGCTTAAGTGCAGATAGCTATTTTTGAGGATAGGCTAACAAAAAGAAAAAGAATCATGCAGCTACTCATTTCGGAAACATCTCTATTTAATTTATAGGGTTCGTATTGCCATTTCAAGAGGGCTACATCTTTGATGAACTTCAATTCTAAAGTCTCTATGGCTTCAGTCGGAGGAAGCTTATGCATTTGATAATGAAAATATTTAGAGAAAAAAGAGAAACACAGGTTTCCAGGAACATACTTTCTCTTATCAATCTTTTGCCAGGCAGAGCGGAAATTTTTAAATTAGATAGGGCTGCTCTAACGCCGGCAAAAATAACTTTTTCCGTAAAAAAAGTCTTCTGCTACCTGCTTCCATGGTTTGCTAACTAAAGCTGCCCTGCCTCAATCTTCTTTTGGCCACGAACTAAAGATAGCTACTTGTAGCTCATTAGGTAGATAATTAAAACTAGGATAGAAATCTACTCTTATCGCTTTTTTTCAAGGCTCTGCTTGTTCGATTATAAGTTGGGCAAGAAATCTAAACTATAGCTAGCTTTTTAAAGCCCGTCTAAATTTTTTAGAATTAAACTGCGATGCCTCTAAGCGAAGTCTAATAAGAATAGGACAAAAAAAAGCCGGATTAATAGGATTAATCCGGCTAAAGTGGCCAGAACTGGAATCGAACCAGCGACACAAGGATTTTCAGTCCTCTGCTCTACCGACTGAGCTATCTGGCCAGAGATAAGTAAGCAAGATAGACTATCATCCCTTTTTTATGCAATCCTTAATTTGCTGTAGCAGCTTAAAGAGGAGCAATATCGCCTTTAACCTCTTGATTCTGACGTTTTTTGCTATGCAAATAAATCATATCTTTGAGTACATTTATAGTCTCTTGCATCTGTAGATCTTCTTTGCCGTAATTGTTTGATTCCTTGCCAAGCTCATCTTCGTTAGGCGCTCCAAAAAGCGTTATCTCCTCTGTATTTCCTGCTTTCTTTTGCTTTAAAAACATTTGATAATTTTTATTGTTCTCGATGCGATAAGCACTATTTTTCTTTAAATAAGGCAGTATTTCTTGCCAGGTTGAGACCTTGGCTTGAAGAGTAGGTGTATAGTATTTCATATACCAAGACTTTACACTAGGCTCAATATCTTGAAGACTATCTTCAAAATCTGCCTTAATAAGATCGGGCTTCCACGGCTGCTCTAAATATTCCTCTCCAATAGGTTCATTATGATAAGGGCCAGGCACTACGATATCAGCTTTTACTCCCTCCAATTGAGGAGTTTTCCCTGAGACCGTGTAATATTTACCCACCGTCACCTTAAAAAAAGAAGTGGTTTCCCCCTCATTGCCCGTCACCGTTTGACTTTGAATAGTGCCCTTTCCATAAGTATGTTCGTCTCCAACAATTAAGCCTACCCCATAATCTTGCAAAGCTTGTGCCACAATTTCAGCAGCAGAAGCAGTAGCTTTTGAAGTCAAAATAATAAGAGGTCCCTGATAAGCAGTCCTAACATCTATGTCGCGATAAATACGCTTTTCTCCGTCAGAATATTTAGAAATTACAATGATACCGTTGGAAATAAATAGACCAGCTACCTTTACAGCTTGGCTAAGAAAGCCCCCACTATTTTCCCGTAAATCTAAAATTAGCCCTCGCAAATTACCTTTTCGATCTAACTCTTTTAAGGCTTTTTGCATATCACTGTCACTACCCGTTCCATCTTCACCCTGGTAAAAAGAGTGAAGGGTGATGATGCCAATGATCCCGTTGCCCACTTTTTCCTGTTTTACATCTATTCGCTCACCTTTAATAGGAATAGCCTCTTTTTTAAGAATGACCGTTTCCTGCTTTTCCCTCTGTTTTCCATTTTCTTCTTGGAAAGATCTACTGATGACCAGCTCTATAGAAGGCTCTTTTGAGGCTCTTATTATGTTCATCACCTCCGGCAACGTTTGGCCAGATGTGGTCTTACCGTTGATTTGCAGAAGATAATCATTAGCAAAAATTTTGCCGCTTTTAGAAGCCGCTCCCCCTTCGATTAGGGAAGAAATCATTACTCCTTGAGGGGTAGACTGTAAAACCACCCCTATCCCATCAAACTCTTTTTCAAGGCGTACTTTCATGTCATAAGCTTCTGCATCACTGTAGAAAGCCGTATGAGCGTCTAAAGAACTAGCTAATGCTTTTAAAATATGTAAAGCTAAAGCACTTTCTTTTTTACCTTCACTATACGCCTTACCCTCACTCGTTTGATAAAGATATCCCTCTTCAATATTTTTCAATGCCTGATCAAACATGATAAGGAGTTTGGATTTGTAATTAGATACCTGAGCTTTCCCATATCTTTTCTGCTCGGCCTGAATAAAACTTATCATCTGCTCTTTGATACGTCTTTTAAGCTGCTCAAAATTAGAAGCAAATAAACCATTTAAATTAGGCTCTAATCCATCTATATTTTTGTTGCTTGCACGTCGCTCATCTGCTGCTTTGAAAAGCTCTTCGGTATTTTTTATAAGATCTTGACGATATTGACGTGCCCGCAGGATAGATCTTTGAATGATCGCATTAAGCTTTTCAAAAGAAGAAAAATCTTCATTTTTGTAGGCGGTAATGTAGATTTCCATTTGCTCAGAAGATAATCCAAGGAAAGGCTCTACCTCCGTATGGGTTAGATAGGTACGATCAGGATCAAACTGATCGATATAATTTTTAAAAGCATTTTTTAAGATTTTCTCGTCAATCGTTTTCTGACCTAAATGCTCAGCAAAGATCTGGCGCATAATTTTGCTAATATCTTGCCTTTTAAGCTGCTCGGGTTCCTGGCCCAAAAGAAAAGAATTAACTAGAAAAATAAAGATGATAAATAAATTAAAACGATTAAGCAAGCGCATATCTTAGATCCTAATTTGCTAATAATGAAACACTTGTAAAAAAAACTCTTCACTTCTTTTCGGATTATAGAGAGCATCAGGTTTAACAACAACATTTTTTAAAAATTATAAAATTACTTTTCTCAACAATTTATTCTTATCTCGATAGCTGATTTTAATGGATTTTTTCTTAATGGTAAGATTTTTATATTTATAGAGAATTCTTGCTCTAGTAGACTTATTGATATGAAAAACTTATATAGTGAAGATGTATTTGCTCTAGATAACTTTGAAGGATCGCTGGATTTTTTGCTCCATCTTGTTCAGAAGCATGAGATTGATCCGGTTGAAATTTCTTTAAAAAAGATTACCGAGCAGTATATCCAAAAGCTAAAAGAATGGCAGTCCTCCTCTGTGGATTCAGGGGCTGAATTTATTGCTTCAGCATCCTTTCTTTTATGGCTTAAAAGCCGTATGCTTCTGCCTACGCATGAACAACCTCTCTCTTTGGGAGAGGAAGAGCATGATCCCCGTTTTGATATTATTCATCAATTACTTGACTATTGCCGCTTTAAGGAAGCAGCTAAAAATCTTACCCAACTGGAGATGTCTCAAAGTGCTCATTATTTACGTGAGCCAGAGCCCCTAGGAGAAAATAATAAGCCCTTGGGTATCGAGCATTTGACTTTAGAAGACTTAGCGGATCTCTTTAAGCAAGCTTTAGCTAAAGCACCGATCAAAACGGCAAAATTTATTCAAGAAGAAGAGTGGAAAGTTGCTGATAAAATTAAAGCTATTCGTCAATATTTAAAGGTCAATCATCAGCTTGAAATCGAACAACTTTTTTTAAATGCTACAAGCAAGCTAGAAATTATTGTTATCTTCCTAGCTGTACTGGAATTGATGAAAATTGGGGAGAGCTATTTAATCAAGGATGTTGCCTCTCAGAAAATACTATTATGCGTAAACTTATAAATTTTTATGGCTAAAGAAATTAACTTTTTCGAACAACAAATGGAAACGACGGCAGACGAATTAATTCCTCCGCTTCCTCCTTCTCCTCCAGAAAAGCTTACAGCACCTAAAGCCTTCTCTCCTAAAAAGCAATATGTCCAAGGCTCCCTCCCCGGCATTCCCGTTAATAATCAGGCTATAGAACAAAAAGCCACTGAAAAAACTTCAAGGACACGCCTTAAAAGAATCATAGAAGCCTTGCTTTTCGTCAGCCGTGAGCCGCTTAGCTTTAATAAAATCCGGGAAGTGCTGGATGCTGTTGAGCCTCTTAAACCCCGTCAAATTCAAGACTTATTGCAAGAGCTAGCGGAAGAATTTATCTTGCAACAGCGCGCCTTTAGATTAGAAGAAATTGCCCAAGGCTATATTTTACGTACCTGTAAAGAATATAGCCCTTACCTAGATTTACTTTTTCGTAATAAGCGCACGGAGAAGCTTTCACCCGCTGCTGCTGAAGTGTTAGCCATTATTGCTTATCGGCAACCTATCACCCGTCCTCAAATTGATGCTATCCGAGGCGTAGATAGCTCAGGTACACTTCAAAGTTTGTTGGAGAGGCAACTTGTCGAGTCTGTAGGCCGCTTAGAAGCGCCCGGCCGCCCTACTCTCTATGGGATCACTCCCTACTTCCTTAAGCATTTTGGACTGAGGGATTTAAAAGAGCTGCCTGGTTGGCAACCTCCTGTAGAAAGTTAAAATACAATTAAAATCCTCACTTCCCGAATAGCTCATACCTATGCATACCAAAATTACGATCCTGTATGGCGTTAATTATCAAAGTTTAATAGCATGATAATTGGCCTACTTCTTCGTAGCTCACTCTCTTCAAAATTAAATGAAGTTTGCTCTAGTTTTTCGATTGTAGAAAAATTGGGTCTCAGAATTTTAGCAATTTCTGCCCCTTATTGCTTCTATTACACTATCCCTTTTCCAAGCTAAGGGATCGCATAAAGCCTATTGACAGATCCTTTTGCAACTTAATTATATTGTTAACACCCGATGAAAGGCATATTTTGCATTGAGCAAGCTATTTTGCTTTTTATTTTTCAAGAAAAAATAGGT
>NZ_JRXI01000145.1:0-2869 GCF_000813645.1 Neochlamydia sp. TUME1
CAAACCACTATAACAGTAACCAAGTCGCCTTTTATTCCATGAAGTCCTGTTGAAAATTTCTCAAAGAAGCTGAAAGCGCTATAAATAAATTTGATTTTATTCCTATTTGTAACGTTTATCATCTTTAAGAGCGTCTAGGGTTTTTTATAAAAAAAATTGGTTACCCTATCAAATTTGTTGGCATTAATAGTCGCATTAAAATACTGCCTAAAAAGCATCTCGGTAAAATTTATCCTAAAGAAAATCAAACATGCAAAATAATATATATATAGGGCCTAAGAGAAAATAAGGTTTTCAATTAGCATCCTTCTATAGGAGAAAGCCTAAAAAAGGGGCTTATCTGCCCCTTTTTCCCCTCGCTCTTAATAAGATATGATTAATTTATGGTATGATAAAAAATTTGAGCTTTTTATAAAGCGATATTTTAACTAGCAAGTTCTCTTTGTAGTATTAAAGATAAAAGAAAAGTTTAATAGCAGCCATAAAAAGATAGCTTTTTAATGCTTATCTACAAACTGCCAAAAAATTTGCATAGTAAAAAATAGGGGTAGCAGACAGAATAAAACTGAAACATTAGCAGTTAATTTAAGTCTCATGTTTGGGGCTAACGCATGCGTTGTTGAGGAATAGCAACTTAAGTCTTAGCCTATCGTAACTTCTTCTTCTTTTCTAACTTTGTATTTTCAGCTCATAACTAGGCATTTTCTTTAAACATCTGTTCGTATGAGGGTTGCATACTATGATTAGACAAATGTAAATTCTACAAATTATTTTACTTACCAAAAATAATTGATTACCCCCGTGACCGCTTACCTAAAGCCTGCCTCAGGGCTTTTTTATGAAAAAATTTGACTAATGCTAGATCGGTAACGTAACTGTTAAAATTTTTTCAATACCAGAGGTGAAACCGCTCTTTTAGCACATGAGGGATACTTTCAAATGGATTTCCGATTAAATCAAGGATTACGTTTCCATTATTATCCAACTGCTCTATCTCTACAGGAAGGAAGGTAAGCTGATTATAGCGTATATCAAGCCGTCTCAGCTGAAGCAACTGACATATCTCCTTAGGAAGGCTAGTAAGCCGATTGCATCTTACGACAAGGCTTTCTAGATATGTTAGCTGTCCCATCTCTTTAGGAAGATGAGTTAGCTGATTGTCTTTTAAGTCAAGGTCTTTTAGCTTTGCTAACTGACCCATCTCTATAGGAAGGAAAGCGAGTTGGTTACTTTCTAAGCTAAGGGTTTGCAACTGGGATAGCTGCCCTATCTCTGCTGGAAGAGTAATAAGATAGTTACCTTCTAAGGAAAATTTTTGCAGCTTAGAGAGTTGTCCTATCTCTGCTGGAAGGGTGCTGAGCTGGTTATAGTTTAAGTTTAATATCTTTAGCTGAGCAAGCTGGCCTATTTCTGCAGGAAGGGAGATAAGCTGGTTGACTTCTAAGGAAAGTTCTCGCAGCTGCGAAAGTCTTCCTATCTCTACTGGAAGGGTATTAAGCTGGTTACCTTCTAATAAAAGTCTTCGCAGATTAGACAACTGCCCTAACTCAGCAGGAAGAGTGTTTAGCTGGTTATCGTTTAAATTAAGACATTTTAGATGAGAAAGTTGTCCTATCTCTCTAGGAAGAATTGTGAGATGATTATTGCTTAGATAAAGCGCTTGTAACTGGGGTAGCAACCCTATCTCTAAGGGTAAAAAGGTCAAACCCTTCTCTGTTAAGTTTAAACACGTAATCTCTTTGCCATGCTCTTCAATCCACCCTCCAAATAGCTCTCCTTTTCTTTCTAAAGGCAAGTACTTGATTTCTTCTTGCTCTAAGAATTCCTCTCCACCTGGAAGTTTTTTCCACATTAACAGGCGATTAATATTTACCATATAAGAGGAGTAATTAGCCAGGGTAAGATATTTTTTTTCCTCCGTTCTCCATTTAAATTCTAATTCTAATGGAGAAAGAGCTGTAGCTAGGCTAAAGACTTGCTTAAAGATTGCAGCAACCTTTGCTACTTCAGGAAGTCCATCGTCTAGCTTATAAATTTTATCTATAAGAAAAGCTCGCTCATCTACATCTCCTTGAGGAAAATGCATCTTACCTATTTGCTTATAAAGAGAAGGCATGACTTCCGTAGCCAGCAGATGATGCCATCTTTTACAGACGCTAAATAAGGAAGGAACTGTGCAAGCCTCTAAGATAGGGAGCAGCAATTCATTAGGCAAGCTTTCAATAGAGGCCGAAGAGATAGAATGCATTTTATTTCCTGGGGTAGTGATGACCTTTCATCATTTTTATTTTTAAAGGCAATATAAAAAAATTAAAAAGGCAAGTCAAAACAATTCGTATCCGTATCAAGGAAAAACAATTCACAGATAATCTACCACGCTTTTTTTTCCAGATAGATTTAAGGAAAGGGCGGGGGCCTTCCAAGCATTTAGGAGCAGCAACAGGTTTTGGGGATTAAGTGATGCGGCAATTTTGGTGTGGCTAAAAGAATGAGATTGATTCTTTGCCTTATTTGAGAAAAATGGCTCTTTTTGGCGCAATGTTTTAATTCTTCTACCGCCTGATGGAATACAATACGCCTAGCTTCTTCCTGTCAAGAAAGGTTGTTCTCCCAGCCATAAAACACTCTGCAGAAAAAGAGAAAAACTTCTTGCCGTTATAATGTGTAGGTTAGTTTAAGCTTGCCTAGTTGCGGGAAGGAAAGCGAATTACTTGTTTAAAGATAAGATGGCTAAAAGTTTTTTATTTCATTAGACTTCTTTCGAAATTAAATTTATGAGTATACTTGTGCCTAAAAATGAGCGAGGGCACAATGAAATTTGAAATAGTAAAAGATTTAGATGATGAAAGATTTCGTCGGCTAGCTGGTA
>NZ_JRXI01000146.1:0-3319 GCF_000813645.1 Neochlamydia sp. TUME1
GTGGGTAAATAAATCAAGCCTGCTTTAGATAAATTTAGAAAAGTTAAGTCTTTACAATTTTCTTCAATCCAATCTCTAAGAAGCTCTCCTTTTTTCTCTAGAGGCAAGTGCTTGATTTCTTCTCCGCTCAAGTATTCTTCCCCACTAGGAAGTTTTTTCCAAAGCAAAAGGCGATTAATGTTTAAAAGATAAGAAGCGTAATTAGCCAGCCTTAAGCCTCTTTTTTCTTCTGTTTTCTCTTTAAATTCTACTAGAGGCAAGTGCTTAATTTCTTCTCGGCTTAAGTATTTTTCCCTACCAGGAAGCTTTTTCCAAAGCAAAAAGCGATTAATATTTAAGAGATAAGAAGCGTAATTAGCCAGCCTTAAGCCTCTTTTTTCTTCTGTTTTCTCTTTAGATTCTAAAGTTGAAAAAGACTTGGCTAAAGTAAAGATTTGCTTAAAGATTGCATTTACCTTTGCTGCTTCAGAAAGCTTTTCTTCTAGCTTATAAATCCTATCTACAATAAGAGCCTGCTCCTTAACATTTCCTTGAGGAACATGCACTTTACCTATTTGCTTATAAAGAGAAGGCATCACTTCAGAAGCCAGCAGATGATGCCATCTTTTACAGACGCCAAATAAGGAAGGAACTACGCAAGCCTCTAAGATAGGGAGTAGCAATTCATTGGGCAAGCTTTCAATAGAGGCTGAAGAGATAGGATGCATTATATTTCCTTGGGTAGTGATGACTTTTCAGCATTTTTATTTTTAAAGGCAATGTAAAAAACCATTAAAAATTCTTTCTATCTTTTAGCAAAGTGATTCTTCCCCGCTTCGGATGCTATAGGAAGATTATCTATATTCTCAATATCTTCCAAATCCATCCATTACCAACTTTTTCAGTTATAGCCTAAAACGTTCTTTTATTTCATTAGGAATACTTTTCAGTGGATTTCCACCTAGATCAAGATCTAACTCGTGCGACAGATGGCCTATCTCTGCCGGAAGAGTGGTAAGCTGGTTGCTATTTAATTCAAATCCTCTCAGCTGCACTAGCTGCCCTATTTCTGCCGGAAGAGTGGTAAGTCGGTTGTTATTTAAGAAAAGCCCTTCCAGCTGCAATAGCTGCCCTATCTCGGCAGGAAGAGTGGTGAGTTGGTTGCTTTCTAGGTTAAGTCCTTGCAACTTTGATAGCTGCCCTATCTGTGAAAGAAGAGTGGTAATTTTGTTGTTGCTTAAATCTAATCCTAGCAGCTGAGATAGCTTCCCTATCTCAGTAGGAAGGGAGGTGAGCTGGTTGTTATTTAATTGAAGCTCTTGGAGCTCTGATATCTGCCCTATCTCTGCTGGAAGAGTTTTTAGCTGGTTGTTATTTAAGTAAAACTCTTTCAGCTGCACCAGCTGTCCTATCTCGGCGGGAAGAGTGGTGAGCTGGTTGTCTGTTAAGTTAAGCCATTTCAGCTGAGATAACTGCCCTATCTGCAAAGGAAGAGTGGTGAGCTGGTTATTTTTTAAGCTAAGCTCCTTGAGCTTTGATAGCCGCCCTATTTCTGCCGGAAGAGTTGTAAGCTGGTTGTTATCTAAGTTAAGCACCTCGAGCTTTGATAGCTGCCCTATCTGTGCCGGAAGAGTGGTAAGCTGGTTGTTATCTAATCTAAGCACCTCGAGCTTTGATAGCTGCCCTATCTGTGCCGGAAGAGTGGTAAGCTGGTTGTTACCTAAGGTAAGTAATCCCAGCTGCACTAGCTGCCCTATCTCAGCAGGAAGGGAGGTAAGTTGGTTGTCATGTAAGAAAAGCTCTTGCAGCTGCAATAACTGCCCTATCTCTGCCGGAAGAGTGGTAAGCTGATTTCTATCTAAAAAAAGTTCTTCCAGTTGCAATAGCTGCCCTATCTCTGCGGGTAATAAGGTTAAGCCAATTTTTACTAAATGCAATTTCGTAATATTTTTGCTATAATTTTTAACCCATTCCTTAAAAAGCTTGCCTTTTTCTTCTAAAGGTAAAGCTTTGATTTCTTCTCTTCCTAAATATTCTTCTCCTCTGCCAAGTTTTTTCCACATTAAGAAACGGTTAATATTTACAAGATAAGAGCAGTAATTAGTGAGGGTAAAATATCTTTTTTCCTCGGTTTTCCACTTAAATTCTAAAGGAGAAATAGATCTAGCTTGTGTAAAGATTTGCTTGAAGATTGCATAGACCTTTGCTGTTGCCGGAATCATAGCTGGTAGCATATAAAGCTTATCTAAAATCAGAATCTGTTCGTTAATCTCTCTATGAGGGGCATGCATCTTACCTATTTGCTTATAAAGGGAAGGCATGACTTCCGTAGCCAGCAAATGTCGCCATTTTGTACAAACGCTAGATACAAAAGGGGTGGCACAAGGCTTTAAAATAGAAAATAATATCTCATTAGGCAATTGTTCTAGGGTGATGGAAGAGATAGGATTCATGGTATAGCCTCCTTTAAACTTTAAGCTTATTTTTAGTTACTTTTTAGAGGCATTTATATACATGAAAAAAGCAAAATAGGCCAATAAAATTTAACAGCAGCTTAGTGACATGCTTAGGCAAGCTAGCAATATAAAAAAACCCTTAAAAATTCTTTCTATCTTTTAGCAGAGTGAGTCTTCCCCGCTTCGGATGCTATAGGAAGGTTATCTATATTCTCGACATCTTACAAATGCATCCATTTATTTCTCTAGTACCTTAGGTGCTGCAGATACCAACTTTTTCAGTTATAGCCTAAAACATTGCTTTATTTCATTAGGAATACTTCTCAGTAGATTTCCACCTAGATCAAGATCTAACTCGTGCGACAGATGCCCTATCTCTGCCGGAAGAGTGGTAAGTTTGTTGTTATTTAAGAAAAGCCCTTCCAGCTGCACTAGCTGCCCTATCTCTGTGGATAATAAGGTTAAGCCAATTTTTACTAAATGCAATTTCGTAATATCTTTGCTATAATTTTTAACCCACTCCTTAAAAAGCTTGCCTTTTTCTTCTAAAGGATCGGGTCGCCCAAGGGAACTTCCCCCTTAGGCTCCCACAGACACGTACGTGAAACTCTCGCTTCATACGGCTCCTATTGTTCTCCAAGCTTTCCAGCCTTTTCTCCACCCCATAAGTTCCTCGTATTTCTACTTGACTTATTGAGTTGGATTGAACAATTCAACCCCTTCGCTCCCTCTTCATTACAAAGACTTCCTCACTACTACGAGTTGATCTGCCCCTCATACATGCTTCGATATTTCCCACTTTGTGTTCTTCACTTATATGGTTTTCTCTTAACATCATCTATGAGGTTCCCACGTTCCATACAAAAGCCTAGACTAAGTTCACG
>NZ_JRXI01000147.1:0-23801 GCF_000813645.1 Neochlamydia sp. TUME1
CTATCTCTATGCCGGATGCCATTTAGGCAGTAAACAGGTTGCCCCTAAATTTATCCTGGAAGAGCTTTTAACCCCCAGTTTTGACATCATCTTTACGCTTTCGACACTTGGACCAATAGTTCACTTTCGTTCGTCTCCTTAGCCCTCACCTGATATGTTTATCATACCTTTTCCTTAACGCTCACCACCTTGGCTTTTGACCAAAGCAGCTTAAGGCGGTTTGAAATCCCTTCCTGCAAAGCGATTTCGAGGAGCCATTTTCCCTCATCTTTCATATAGTTACGCACATCTATAATGTGCTCGTGGCACACAAAAACCTGCTAATCTTTAAATCTTTAGCCTTTCCCCTCTTCCCTTCTTTACCAATAAAGATTGCATAGAGCTTTACTAAAAATGTTTATGAGCGACTTAAGAGTTAGTAGAGTATTTTAAAAATGGAAGCACAAAGTGCTCTTCCTTATAGATGAAAACTCTTTGAAAAAATAAAAACCTTACTTAAAATAAGCCTTGATTGTTACCTTAACACTCAATATTTGTATCTAATCTTTACTTTGAAAATAATGAATAAATGTACGGACAAAGACCCATTTTTAAATAGACAAGCTTTAAGCCTTAATAATATGATGGTAGCAGAGAGAGGGGCAGGCAAATGGAGACGAATCATTATAAAATGGAACCAAATCTGTCCTCACGATTCTATAGCAAGAATCCAGCATTGTTATGCCGCGGTTATTCATACCAAAAATATGAATATTTATGGAGATGATGAAAAATCTCTTTTAGCTTGGAAATTTGGGGCACTTACTCTCCTCAGCCCAATTTTTTATATAGCCAAAACTATCTTTCACCTTTTTTTCCCAATATCTATTTACAAATATTACACTCTTGAAAAGAAAAACTGGGAAGCACTAAAGGCTAAACCCCATCCATTGAACCTCCCACCTTCTCTCCACCAAAAACAACCAAAGTTAATAAGACTCATTTTAAAAAACTGCTTAGATATTTGTAGAACTCCTCTTTATGCTTTGACTATTTCTATTACATCTTTAGGAACCCTTATTTTATCCCTTTTTAATTCGAACTACTTATATGAAGGGCGAGAAATTCTAGGAAATTTACAGTTATCCCTTAATTGGGAACGGCAAAAACCTTATTATTTTGAAACCATAGCTCCATGTATGCTCCCTATTGATAACCTGCAAGATGTTGCCTCTAGACGCTCCTACACACAACGTGATACGGATTATGAAGGCCCACCAGGTACTCTTGTGCATGGGCTTAATAATTTGGCGCGCTGCCATGTTCTTTATTGGAAAAGTTTTAACAAGAAAGAAAAAACTATTGAGCCTTATAGGAGCAGCTTTTTAGAGAAAAAATCTTTATAAATTCAATAAAGTCTTAAAAAATAGGAAGGACTAGATCTCTCGACTTAAGCCGCTTTACTTGTATTGTTTTAACAATCAAAGTAAAGCCAAACAAGGTAGTAATAGTGCAAACCACTAAACCTGATGTAGAAAGAGGTATGTGGTAGACAGTTAAAATATGGCGTGCCAGGGCGACACCTATAACTGAGGCTAGACTACCTAAAGCAGCAGCTAAAAATAACAACATTTTAAGATTGTGAGTTATAAGCCTAGCTGTTAATACAGGGCCCGTAATAAAAGCCAATACTATTAAAACCCCCACCGCTCTAAAAGCTCCCATCGTAGTAGCTGCCACCTGAACCATGAGTAAATAATTAAAGAACACCGTCGATATTCCTAAAGCCTTGGATAGATAGGGATCAAAGGTAGTAATCTTAAATTCTTTAATAAACAAAATGATTGAAAGAACATTTAAAAACACAATAACCCATACAAATTTACAATCTTCCTTTTGCAAAGCATCTACATTTCCCATTACGACTTCTATACCTACATGGGCATTACGTGTCAACAAGGTAACTAACACGATTCCTAAGGCGAATAAGCTGGTAAATACAATGCCCATGCTGGCGTCTTCTTGTAGGCGGGCAATTTTAGTCAGGCAGTCAGTTAATAAAGCAGTCAATAAGCCTACAGCCAATGAAGCCAAAAGCATGATTTTAATATCAATAGGAGAATAATAAGCCTCATTTTCTAATAAACTGTTTTGCGTCAATACAAAAGTAATCACAATCCCTAATAATATTGTATGAGATAAAGAATTGGCTAGCATTGTCATTTTACGCAAAACCAGAAAAGTTCCTACTAAAGCTGCTGAAATGGCCACGCCTATTAACACAACCATTTGAATTTCATCCGAAACCATTTCACTTAAAGAAATTTTACCAACAATAAAACTGTATAGACGCACGAACAGCTGCAGAAAAAAGCCAAAAAAGTTTTGGTTGGTATAGGGATTGAAATAGGTAGAGTTTATACTATTCATAAGTTAATTTGGGCAGGAATAAGTTGATGATGCGGGTCTTGCTTGGGATCATTTAATAATATGATTAATTTATCTTCCAACTCAGGAGTGATAACATGCTCCATCTCTTCAGCATTCAAGTGTACTTTTTCTGCCCCTATTCCTAGATAATCTACCAGATAAACCTCCCAAAGGCGATGCAAGCGAACAATTTTAGCCGCCCAAACATTTCCTTCTTTGGTTAGCTGATAAGCTTTCTTGCCAGCTTTTACCATCCAGCCATTGCGTACAAGCCGCCAGAGAGCAAAACGCAAATATAGCTTGGAAGCACTTTGATGCTTGGCAATTTGCTCAAAAGATACAGGATGGGGCCCTTGAATGCGCCAAATAGCTTTAAGAAGATTTTCACACATGCAGCGGTGGCGGAATTTGGCTATGCGTAGTACCCGTAAAAGCACACCTCGCTCAGGAGCTAATAGAAGGGAAAGCAAGCAAATACAAGAGGAGACTAAAACAACCATAGGACCTGTAGGAAGCGCTAACCGAGCTGAAGGATAAAGAGAAGCTAAATAGTTAGAAATTTCTATGGAAAGATAGTTGCCCAAATACCCACTAATCAACCCAAAACAGGCTGCCCAAACAAACATTATTGAAAGCCTGTTCGTGTATTGCCGAGCTGCCGCTGCAGGGCTAATCAACATAGCAGACATTAATACTACACCTACTGAACGAATGCCAATTACCACGGCTAAAACGATCAAGACAAAAATAATAGCATCGATTCCTGAGACATTTATTCCTAGACTTTTGGCATAATCTTTATTAAATAAAATAGTTTGTATCTCTTTATAAAGAAAAATAAGGGTTAAAGTAATCAATAATGCCAAAGTCCCATAAACGAATATATGGATATCTGTCATGGTAGCAGCTTGGCCGTAAAGATAGACTTGCGCCTGTCGATAAAGAGTGGAAAAAGAAAATTGAACATGGCTAGCCAACGTTAGGCCTATCCCAAAAAAAGCCGCTAAAATAAAACACAATGCTGAATCGCTAGGGACCTTTAGAGAGTTTTCTAACCAGCGAATAGCCCACAGTCCTCCTAAAGCTGTCAGTCCAGCGGCTACCATAATCAGGCTGGCCACCACCATCTCTTGATCTTCACCTAGGTGAAGTATTCCTGCCAAAATAACACCTATCATCACACCTGGGTAGGCTGCATGTGAAAGACTCTCTCCTAGTAAAGACTCTTTACGTAAAAAAACTAATACACCTACTAGAGAAGCTCCTAAACACATCAGCATCGAACCAATTGTAGGAGCTCTAAGAACAGCGTCGGTAAAATAATAGTAAGGTGAGTTAGCAAATAACATATGTTTATGAAGCAGCTCCCTTGATTTTATCTTGGGATAATTTCACTGCTTCATCAAATAAAGAAAAGCTTTTGCCATAGGTAGCTTGTAAATTATCAGCTTTAAATATTTTTTCCACAGGACCACATGCGACTAAACGCATATTAAGTAATATGGCCCAATCAAAGTAATTTTCAACATTGTTTAAATCATGATGGACAATAAAAACACTTTTTCCTTGAGCTTTCAGTTGAATTAGAATTTTCATAATAATTTTTTCTGTTGCTATATCTATGCCAGCAAAAGGTTCATCCATAAAATATAAATCTGCTTCTTGCAACATAGCACGAGCAATGAATACCCGTTGTTGCTGCCCACCTGATAGCTGGCTAATTTGCCGATCGGCATAAGCTCCCATTCCAACCATTTCTAGATAGCGATTGGCAGCCATTCGATCTGCTTTACGCGGCCATCTCAATAAGCCTAGCCTTCCATAACATCCCATTAAAACCAAATCGCGCACTGTAATGGGAAAATCCCAATCTACACTTTGACGCTGGGGAATATAAGCAATCCTTTTACGGGCTTCTTTTAAAGGCAAACCAAAAAATTCAATTTTTCCTGAAATAGGTTTTATTAGCCCTAGAGCAGATTTTATAAGAGTACTTTTGCCAGCGCCGTTAGGACCTAGAATACCTACAAGCAAACCTGGAGGCACTTTAAAATTAATATCCCATAGTACAGGTGTTTTGTCATAGTTAACGGTAAGCTGATGAGCTTCTAGTACGGAAGGTTGTGTCTGCGGTTTTTTCATCCATCAACCTTTAAGCATTTTTTAATCCAATCGGCATCATGGTGAATCATTTTCTGATAAGTTTCCCCACTAGAACCAGCAGAACCCATAGCATCAGCATAGAGACAACAAGGAGCAATAGTGATGTTTAATCCTTTTTCCTTACCTGCTGAAATGATTTTACGAAGAGAATCCTTGCTAACATTAGATTCTGGAAAAATAACCTGTATTCTATGTTTAGAAAGATAATCTATAATCTCTTGGATATGGCTGGTACTCAATTGACTCTCAGGTGCTAAACCTTCTGGGGACGCAACCCTTTGAACCCATTTCCCATTTATTCTCTCTTCTTGTGTAGCTAGATAAGCTCTGGCAAAATAGTTAAATGCATCATGACTGGTTACTAAGTAACGCTTCTCAGAAGGAATTAGCCCTAGCTCGTATTTAATCTCTTGATCACTCTGAAGTAAATCCTGCATAAGTTTTTCACCATTAGCATGAAATACCTCAGCGTGCATGGGATCATTAATGCTTAATACTTCAACAATATAGGGAATGATTTTTGCCCATATAGCCATGTCCATCCAGATATGAGGATCAATCTGCCCTTGACTATAAATTACTAAAGAAGGGTAATCTTTAATTATCTTATTTCCTAAACCCACTGCCTTTTTATTACTCTCTAAGAATCTTTGTAAGCTGGGTCCATGTTCTAAACCTAATCCATTGTAAAACACCACATCTGCATAAGCTAACTTTTCATCATCCCCTTTCACAAGCTGATAAGTATGTGGATCTAGATCCCCTCTCATTAGGGTTAAATTATCGACATGTTCTCCCCCTACTTGTTGCACGATATCGCCAATCATGGCAATGGTCGACAAAGCTTTAATTTTACCATTCTTTAGACCAAAACCCTCTCTTTCTATACGACGATGCTGGTCCTCAGAGGTACAAGCTACCATCAGAAACACGCTCATCCATATACCCATTTGTAGCCACGATTTCATGAATTTTGCTCCTGAGCCATTTGACGCAAAAAACTAAAGGTATAGATGCCTTGATTGCAACCAGACGTAAAATAAATGCGTAAAGCATAATGCCCTACCCTTTCAATAGTAGAGACTCGCAGCTCGTCGCGATTAGTTTTTTTATCCCCTGCTTTGTTTTCTACGCTTTTTTCTATACATCCAGCACAAGGACAACGACGTTGCAAATCAGACAAATAGAAGTCTGCCATTAAGCCATCGCTCCATTGCAAAGTAAAGGTAGCGGGATCTTTTTGAAAAAACTTTTCCACTTCCGCAGTTTCACGCTTTTTTATTTCTACTAATTGTTCCATCACTTTCTTTGCTAAATTTATAAAAATCTTACTAATCGCTTGGGCGTCTGGAGTCTTTTCCTCAAAAAGTGAGTTCCCTTTATCGCCACTATGGGAAATTTCAGAACTTATCGGGATTTGGCCTAGAAGAGAAAAGCCTGCTTCTTTAGCTAAACGCCCCCCTCCCCCTTGACCCAAAGGATAAACACGTTTTAAATTTGGGGAGATCTGATAATAACTCATGTTTTCTATAACACCTATGATAGGAATTTTCATTTGATAAAACAGGTCCATGGCTTTTCTTACATCCATTAACGCAACTTCTTGGGGAGTTGTCACCAAGATGGCAGCATTCAATTGAGCATTTTGACTCAAGGTTAGTTGAATATCACCCGTTCCCGGTGGAAAATCAATTAATAAAAAATCTATTTCTCCCCAATCTACATTTTTAATGAATTGTTGAACAATAGTGTTGGCGATGGGAGCACGAATGGCTGCAGCTTCATCTTCGCGCCTAAAATAAGCCATGGATATAACCTTAACTCCCTGGCATATAGCTGGTAGAATACGTTCATTGCATTGCTCAGGCATTTTATCTTCAGGTAACATGCGACGGATGGAAGGACCGTAAATATCAGCATCCAGTATTCCCACCTTAAAGCCTAAATCCTTTAAAGCTCTTGCAAGGTTAACTGTGACGCATGATTTTCCAACCCCGCCTTTCCCAGCAGCAATACCAATAATAGCATGCACAAAATTTGCCGAAGCCTTAGAAGTAGCTGGAAACATAGGTAGTGGCATGATGCACCTAGCATATAAGGTTTTACAGACAAAGGAAGTCGCTAGCCATTCTTTAAAAGCATATAGTACTAAATGAACAGATTACCTTCAAACTTTTAAAAAAACATATTCTTACTCTACTATTATTTGTACGGGTATTAATGAGGCAGAAATTATATGTTTATGAATAAATTTTAGGTTGCACAAAATTCATATAAATCTATAATTTTCATTAGTAAATAAAGAAATCAAAACTTTTCCTCTTCCCGCTCCCCTATAAACAAAGTTTAGGAAAAATCAAGGTTTCAGAACGCAATAAAAACCAGCGTTATTTATAACTCTAACGAAAAATAAAAATTAAGTAGGTATATCAATGAGTACAAACTCAAAATCCGATTCAAAACAATTGGAAAGTCTTATTCAAACGGCTGTTAAGAAGTTAGGTGCCAAGAAGGAAAATGATATTTGTCGCTACATTCCTTCTTCAGCAGGTGGCTACATCCATCATTTTACCATGCGTAAAATGAAAACAGAAGATCCTGAACAGCTCACTGATATGATTTTAAAATACATTATCAATGTCGACAAACCGTCTTCGGTAACACCCAAGCAACGAGCTGCTAGAGGCTCACGCAAGCGTAGAGATCAGATTCTATTTTCCAAACAGGACATTGAACGCATGTTAAACATGGCCCGCTTAGCAGGTGATAAAGAAATGATTCGTAAACTCACTCCAAAAAAAGACTTACGTTCTATTAAAAGAGAGCTCATTGCATCAATCAGGCACGGTAAAGTTGAACAAGACCTTTGGGCATCTTATGTTGAAGCCATCAGCTTAAACAATAATCTTGCTGCCTCTGCCAACTCCTTGGCCCCTCAATATAGCTAAATCATTAGGCCTTCGAAATGTACATGATTACTTATGCTTCGAAGGCTTTTCATCCACTTATCTTCTCTTTTATATTTTTAGCTTTTAAACCTAGCCCTGCTCAATCACAAAATTAAACATATTTTATCTCTTCTCAAGATTTTCTTTTAAACACCTTAGCAAAGCTCCTTTCCGCTTCTAAGAGCTTTGCATTTACTCCTAACAAAAGTTCAAAAGGTTGCTATATAGTGAAAGATAGACTCAACCCTGTTTTCAAACAATTCTTCAACCTATCATAGGTTAACAAGGCCATATTTTTAGATAGATAAACCCGCATTGTCTAAATGCTTTTTAAAGCCTACGGATTGCAGAATTTCAGCGTAAATTATAAACCTAACAAAAAAGCCTGCCCCTAGCCTATTATTTAAGGTTTAGCAAAAGCTTTTTTACTCTAACCTACTTTGTGAAGCCACATTGATGTAAGTTATTTTAACAAAATGAAAGTAAGTTGTGGATCATAGCCCTCTTTCCAACCCCTTATCCTTTCCCTTCTTTACTCTTGCCTATTAATTAAAAATGTTTTACATTGTGCATTCTCATTATAAACAAAAGTGTTTTTTATTAAATTCTTAAGTGTTACAAGTGGATGCTAATTAAGCACATATAACGCTTATTTTACAATCAGAGGTTTTGATATATGGCACAAAATGCTGGACAAGAATTTAGTAAGGCGCGGTCATTTTTTTGGCCCGTCCATAACTATGAGCTTAAAAAGCTTTTACCTATGTTCTTGATGTTTTTCTTTATTTCTTTTAACTATACTATCCTGCGTGATACAAAAGATACGCTAATTGTAACAGCTTCTGGAGCTGAAACCCTTCCTTTCTTAAAAGTATGGGGTGTGGTTCCTGGTGCAATTATTTTCATGCTCTTGTATGCTAAGCTAAGCAATATTCTTAGCAAAGAGGCCCTTTTTTATACGGTCCTTGCACCATTCTTGGTCTTTTTCGCTCTTTTTGCTTTTGTTCTCTATCCCAATAGAGAGATTCTTCATCCCACGACCTCAGCAGATTATTTGCGGTCAATCCTACCTGCAGGTTTAAGCGGCTTAGTCGCTTGCTATAGAGATTGGACATTTTCTCTGTTTTATATCTTAGCAGAACTATGGGGAAGCGCCGTGTTATCTTTGATGTTTTGGGGCTTTGCCAATGATATCATGCGTGTAACTGAAGCGAAGCGTTTTTATACTCTACTTGGCCTTGGAGCAAACGTTGCTTTACTTGTTTCTGGCCCTACGATTGTCTATTTTTCTAACATCCAGAGCCGCATTCCCGCTGGTGTAGATCCATGGCAAGTTTCTCTTAACTATCTAATGACTTTTGTTGTTTTAGCTGGTGTATCGGTGCTTGCTATTTACTATTGGATGAATAGAAACGTTTTGACAGATCCACGCTTCTACAACCCAGAAGAAGAAAAGAAAGGAAAAAAATCTAAACCTAAAATGGGTATTTTAGAAAGTTTTGCTTTCCTAGCTAAATCCAAGTACATCCTCTGCATTGCTTTGCTTGTCATTTCTTATGGTATTTGCATTAATTTAGTTGAAGTAACTTGGAAAGGACAACTTAAGCTACAATACAAAAATCCTAATGATTACAATGCTTTTATGGGCATGTTTTCTACCATCACAGGATTGGTGACAATTATAATGATGTTCTTAGGCGGTTGGATTACCCGCAAAAAAGGCTGGGGCTTTGCCGCTATGGCAACACCTATTGTTTTATTAATAACAGGGATCGGTTTCTTTTCTTTTGTTATATTTAAGGACCACCTTGCCGGCTTCATTAGCTACTTTGGCACTACTCCACTCATGCTAGCAGTAATCTTTGGCATGATACAAAATATTATGAGTAAATCGACGAAATACTCTTTATTTGATCCTACCAAGGAGATGGCTTACATTCCTCTTGACCAAGAATCTAAGGTCAAAGGCAAGGCTGCTATTGATGTGGTTGGTGCGCGTCTTGGTAAATCTGGAGGTTCTTTTATTCAACAAGGTCTGCTTGTTGCCTTAGGATCGCTAGCCGCCATCACTCCTTATGTAGCTATCATTATGACCTTCTTTATCCTTATTTGGTTAGCGGCAGTAAGATCGCTAAACCGCCAATTTATAGCTTTAACTCATGAAAAAACTGATACTTCTGAAGGGTCTACTCTGGTAGAAACAGAGGGAACTGCAAAAATATCGGGTTAATTTAAAACTTGGCCTTAATGCAAGCCACCTGCTTGAACCTCTGTTCAAGCAGGTGGCTTTCTTATTTATGGAAGATTTAAAAGAAATCAATATCTATCATTTGTTTATCTAGCCTCTTTTTTTAATCCATGCATCCTATAAACACAGCTAGCACTAGATAAGATAAAAAATAACAATAGATTTATTGATTAGAGTTTACTTATATAACCACTAATCTAGCCTTTTTAGACTTCAAGGGTAACCGCATTGATTAAAGTCGGGTTAAGCGACAACTTGGGGTTCTCTTTCAATTTTATAGACAGAATGACCTTTTCTTTGTTATCCTATCTGCTTACCCTTTTCTATCAAATGAAAGCTTTAAATAAGGAAACGAATTGTCATGGAAAAACAAAAGCGCTGGCAATTATATCTGATATTAGCGGTCATCATTTTGACGCTATTCAACATTTTGCCAACAATTTTTTACTATACTAAACCTCTTAAATCCCCTATCGACGCAACTCGTGCCCAAAAAATTGCTGTTGCTATCGCCAATAGGACGAATGAACTTGAGCAGGATGCTACTGATTGGCTGCATTCGTTTGCTAAGCTACTAGGTGTAAAGCCTCGATCTATCGAGCTACAAAAAAACAATCCTCAATATGTTGAAGTAAATTTTAGTAATGCGCAAGATGCTTCTCTTTTCAGGCGTTTTTTACCTAGAGCTGGAGCATTAATCCCGTTTGTGCCTGCTCAACTCGAGCTGTATCCTCAGGTAGAGGAGCAAGACACAAAAGTCATCGTTTCTCGAAAAGTAAACATTCATTTTAATCCACAAGATTTACAAGAATTTTTTCAGTATGCTTACAAACAAAATGCCGAGGGGCAAATTACTGACTTTTATCGTCAATTAGTTGAAGACCGCGTGGCTCAGTTAGCTCTAGCTTTTGGCAGCACAAGCAAACCAGCCACCCTTTTGCAAGCAATTAAAGATAATCCTACTAGCTCTTACGATGATCTTGTGCTCAACCTTGCCACTGAAATTGTAGAAGCAAATAAAGCCTTACAAGCTAATCAGGCAATGGCTAAACGTTATTTTGCTAGCTTTACACAGGTGGGTTCTCCCTCTAAGGATAATCTAGTTAGCAAATTTTTATCTCGCGCAGAAGCTCTGAAGGTAGGCTTAGGAGCTAAGAAAGAAACCTTGACTCAAGAAATAAAAAAAGCTGAAGAGAGCAAGCAAACAGTTGATTCTAGCCAACGACAAGCTTTAACTCTTTTAGAAGGACAACGCCATACTTTAAGCCAAGCCATTTCTATCCTTCACCAGCGGGCAGCTGATTTTAAAGTTAGCCAACAAGCTTTAACGCCAGAAAAAGTTAAAGATTTAATCCAAACTAGCCAAAAAGCCTCTAAAGCTAATGATAAGTTACAAATAGTCTCCCTAAATGGAAGTAATCCTTTTGTCCAAGGGCTGGTTATTGATTGGTCAAATGAGAAAATCTTTCTTCAACTTTATCCAGATATTCAAGCCATCCGCCAAGCTCCTAGCAGAGATGAAGAAGCTGATGTCCAGCGAGATAAAATAAACAATTTAATAATCAACGATATAGCACGTGCAGGCCGTTTAACGGATGAAAATTTAATACCTTGGGAAGAGACTTTTGGTGTTAATCTTTCCCAATTAACCAATCCTCGCAGTTTTTTAGCGTTAAATTTAACAGCCGTTGCTAAAAAACAAATCCAGCAACTGCTGAATCAGTTAGAAGAAATATGGCTACCAAAACATGCTGAGCTAACCCGTGAAGCCTATCCTCTGAGAGACTATGCTTCGTATACAAAATCAAAGCCTGAAGAGCAAAAGCTAGGCTTACTCGTATACGCACCTTCTGCACAGCAGAGCCCTACCTTACCAGGTTTTAACAATGGCTCTATCTATGTGATTGCTAGAGGAATGGATAGCATCATGCAAAAATATCGCCAAATGCCCGATTCTCCTGAAAAACAAGAGTTTCTTCATGATATCGAGCAGCTGCATTATACCTTGCAAGCAAATGGTTTCGTAGGCTATTCAGGGGCCACCTTCGGATTGCCTGCCGAATTTAGCAAAGATTATATTTTTGAGCTTAATGATTACTATGATACCTTGCTTAAAGCTACACGCGAAGATTTCTATGCTAAAGGCAGCAAGCGTCACGCTTTGCTAGACTTTACAGATGTCGAGCAGCGCATGCTAGCTATAAACGCTATCGAAGATCATCAGCAAGAAGACTTACTTAAATGGGAAGAAGAATATCGCTCTGCTCAGGTAGACTTGGATATTACTAACCATTATCTAGTTCCTGCCCCTACCAAAAACCCCTACTGGCAAAATTTCAAGCTTAGCATCGCAAAATTTTTCCGCGGTGATGATCGCAAGATTCTTAAGCTTGGCTTAGATCTTTCTGGGGGTAAAACAGTGCGCATAGGCCTCAGAGACCAAAATGGGCGAGAAGTCACCAATCCTGAAGATTTAAAGCAAGCTGTTAATGAATTATATACACGTATTAACAAAATGGGGGTCTCAGAACGTACCATTCACCTAGAAGGCAATAACATTGTTTTAGACTTTCCTGGCTCGCAGAATATGTCAGCTACGGATCTTGTTAAAGCTTCTGCCATGTATTTTCATGTAGTCAACGAGAAATTTACTCCTAACAATCCTGCTTTAAAAGAAGCTGTCAACCAGTTTTTACAAAATGTATGGAATGAAGCGGTAGTTACTAATCGTACAGACATTGATAGTGTGAATGAAATTGCCTGGCATCATTTAGGAGGTGACTTGGCTACAGGTGAGCTGACAGGCCCACGTTCAGAATATGCCACTCTGCTTTATGAGAGCGGCTTGCGCCTAGCTGATCCTAAGCATAAGGAAGTAAGCAATACTTACAACGATACGCTTTCTTCAGTAGCCATTTTACGTGGTAAGGATTTTTCAGAATGGAATAACCAAGCCCATCCCTTGCTAATAGTTTTCCACCATTATGCATTAGAGGGTTCTAGCCTAACAAACATTCAAGTGGGCTATGATTCTTCTGAAGGAAATACACTTTCCTTCAGCGTAAAAAGCTCATATGATGGTTCACGCATAGGCAGCCCACGAGATGACTTTTATACCTGGACCTCACAATTTGCCGAAGATAAAATTGTCGGCACTCCCAAAGAAAGTTATTCTCGAGGAAAAGGGTGGCGTATGGCAGTGGTTTTAAATGGGACGATCATAAGCTCTCCCAGCCTTCGTGCCGCTCTAAAAGATTCTGCGCAGATTACTGGTCGCTTCACCCAACGTGAAGTTAATCAACTAGCTGCCGACTTAAAAGCTGGATCATTAAGCTTTACACCAAAAATTCTTTCAGAAGAAAATGTAAGCCCTGAACTAGGTCAAGAAGAACGCACTCGAGGAGTAGTAGCCTCTGTTGTAGCACTTACTTTGGTGGTTATCGCTATGATTGGCTATTATCACTTCGCTGGAGTAGTCGCTTCTACAGCTGTTCTTTTTAACATCCTCATCCTTTGGGGAGTGATGCAAAATATCGGCCAGCCCTTAACATTGCCAGGACTGGCGGGTATTGTCCTCACCATTGGTATGGCAGTCGATGCGAATGTGCTAGTTTTTGAAAGAATTCGTGAAGAGTTTAAGCAATCCGGACGTTTAGCTTCAGCTATTCAAGCCGGCTATCGTAAAGCTTTTAGTGCTATTGTTGATTCTAATATCACTACCATCATTGCTGCCCTCATTCTTATTCAATTTGATTCTGGACCCGTCAAAGGTTTTGCTGTAACTTTAATCATTGGGATTATCTCCTCTATGTTCACGGCCCTGTTCATGACGCGTTACTTTTTTGCTGGGTGGGTACAAAATCCTAAGCATAAATCCTTGTCTATGTCCCAGCTAATCGGCAATACTCACTTTGATTTCTTAAAGCATGCTAGAAAAGCTATAATAATCTCTTTAGCTATGATAGCAATAGGAGGCTATTTTTTCTCTGTGCAATATAAAACAATGTTGGGTATGGACTTTACGGGCGGATATTCATTAAATGTTGAACTTGAAGAAAAGCCGGAGGAAGTAAACTATCGTCAGTTGGCAGCAGAAGCTTTACTCGCCCATGGAGCCACTGCTAACGATTTCCAGTTACGCACCTTAAGTAAGCCTAATCAATTACGTATTCAATTAGCCACAAGCATGGAACAAAAAGGCCATCCTTTTTATCAATTGCCCGAAACCTTCGTGGAAGACAAGTTTGCTCATGAATACCAAAAAAATCCTCGAATTGTTTGGCTGGTTAATACTTTGACAGATGCAGGATTAAATGTAGCTTCTTCACAATTGGACCAGTTGCATGCTCATTGGACAGTCATTAGTGGTCAGTTTTCCGAGGCCATGCGTAACAATGCGGTCATCGGTTTAACCATTGCTTTAGCAAGTATTTTGCTATACATTACCTTCCGCTTTGAATTTAAATTTGCCCTAGGAGCTGTAGCAGGGCTAACCCATGATGTGATTATTACCCTAGGTATTTTGGCAATTTTTCAAGCAATGGGCTTTGCCGTCCAGATTGATTTGCAGGTTGTAGGAGCCATTATGACAATTATTGGTTACTCTTTAAATGATACAATCATTGTATTTGATAGAATTCGTGAAGATATGAGGCTTATGCGTAAAATGAAGTTTAAGGATATTGTTAATCATGCTTTAAACATTACTTTGAGCCGTACGCTCATGACTTCGGGTACTACTCTACTAGTCTTGCTATCATTAGTATTGCTAGGAGGCCATTCTATCTTTGCCTTCTCACTAGTTATGACGATTGGTGTCATAGTTGGTACACTCTCTTCACTATTTATCGCATCCCCAGTAATGCTTTATATTCACAATCGTGAAATAAAAAAATTAGAAGAGGAAATGCATCCTACCAGAAGGCTATCTTCTTAGAAAGAAGGCTCTTTTAAGAGCCTTTTATTGCTTAAACAACTCCCTAAAATCACTTGGCTAAAGGGATCTTTTTGGAGTTGTTTAAGATTCTAAGGGTCCAGTATAAGACCTTCTTTTTTATAGCAAAATTCCTTCAAGTAAATAAGCCTACCGCCGATAATTTCATAGACGCCCATGGAATATTTGCAAAAGAGTTCGGAATTATGGTTTTTAATAACTCCTTTGGTCTGAGAGTTAAAAAAACTCTTAGTTTTTAAATTTACCCATCGATTAGCTAAGAGCTTTTTCCCTTTCTTTCATAATTTTTTATGCAAAAACAACCTCTTTAGTAATTATTAAGAAAAGGGCAAAAGATGAAAGCGGCAACCTTTTGAATATGAGGCCAATAAACTCAAACTTCTTAGGTTAAAATGAAGCTATCCCTGCTGCATAGAGAATCGATAAAAAATGCTCAACCTTTTTCTTTTCTGCTTAGTCATACGCTGCTTGTATAGATTTCTTGACAAGAGCTTTTTATAAAGCTAGAATGAAGATTATCATCACCAGGACCATAACTGAATGCATTCCATTTTCCACCATCAAGAAGCACCTGTTTGGATTTATCCGAAAATCGACAACGAGTGGAAAGAACTTATTACTAAAGAATTTAAGATACACCCTGTCACCGCTCAAATCCTCATTGCTAGAGGCTTTACCACGTTAGAGCAAATTCATGACTATCTTTATTCTAAACTCCCTGATCTATACGATCCTTTTTTGATGCCAGAAATGCAACAAGCTGTGGATCGCATTAGCCAAGCCATTAAAAATAAAGAAAATATCCTTATTTATGGGGATAATGATGTGGATGGGATGACAGGCACAGCTTTGCTGACTGAATTTCTACAGTTTGTGGGCGCTAATGTATTCTTCTATGTCTCTAATCGGGGCACTAACCGCCAAAGCTTGATAGTAGAAGCCTTAGAATATGCGCTGAAAAATGAATGTAAACTATTGATTACCGTAGACTGTGGAATTACAGCAGCTACAGAGATTGCCAAAGTCGTGGAAAGGAATGTCGATGTAATCATCACTGACCACCATGAGCCTACCGATAAAATACCCCATTGCGTGGCTACCCTTAATCCTAAGTTACTCAATAGCTCCTATCCTAATCGAGACCTAACAGGTGTAGGTGTGGCTTTTAAGCTAGCGCATGCAGTCACTCTCCAAATGGTAGCCGAAGGGCTTATCTCCCCTAAAAAAATTGATCTTAAACGTTATCTGGACCTGGTTGCTCTGGGAACGGTGTCTGATATGGGCTCTCTGCTTGGCGAAAATCGCATTCTTGTAAGTTATGGTTTACGTCAGCTTAAGAAGAATAAACGCATTGGCCTAGCTAAACTCATTTCTATATCCGATGCAGATTTGAACGAGCTTTCCACTTTTATGATAGCCTCCAAGCTAGCTCCTCGCTTAAACAGCTTAGGACGTATTGCTGACCCCCAGAAAGGCGTTCAGATGCTTTTGGCACGTAACGTTATTGCAGCTGAGAAACTTGCTGTAGAACTCGATCTTAACAATATGGAACGCCAAAAAATTGAACGTACCATGTCTTTAGATATTGAAAATACGGTAGCCATACATCCTGAAATTTTCAAAAATAAAGCTATTGTTTTACATTCTGATAAATGGCATCCAGGAGTAATCGCTATCCTATCTACACGTATTTCAAAGCAATACAATCGCCCAACTGTCATGATTGCCATTGATCATGGGGTCGGTAAAGGTTCTTTGCGCTCTATTCACGAATTCCCTCTTCTTAATGTATTAAAAGATTGTTCCGATATTCTTGTCAATTTTGGAGGACATGATTTTGCGGCAGGCTTAACAATTAAAGAGCAACATATCGAAGAGTTTAAAAGACGTTTTATCAAGGCAGCCGATGAGAAACTACGTGATCATGATGTAATGGCCAAACTGATGTTGGATGCAGAAGTTAACTTTCATGAGCTTACCTTTGATTTTATGGAATCCATTCGCCTACTTGAGCCTTATGGCAATGAAAACCCTCAGCCTATCCTTTATACCATCGCCAAGCAAGCTTGGCCTCCCAAAGTGGTAGGTAAAACACATCTGAAGCTCTATCTAGAGCAAGATGATCGTATGTTAGAGGGAATCGCTTTTGGACAAGCTGCACAAAGTCCTCTTCTGCGTAAAAAGAATTTAAAGCTACGTATAGCTTTTACTCCACAGATTAATAATTTTCAAGGCCCCAGCATCCAACTGCTGATCCGAGATTTCCAAATTATTGATGAAAACAAGCCATATGTCTGAGATTCTCGTTGGCAAGGTGGTTGCTCTTAACTCTGAGGGGCAGGGAATCGTTCGTGAAGACAACTTGGTTATTTTTATCCCTTTTACTACTCCCGGCGACACGATTCGCTATCATATTGTAAAGCGTAAAAAAAACTTTGCGACAGGAAAATTACTAGCTGTGCTTAAACCAAGCTTGCAACGAGTAAAACCCCTTTGCCGTTACTATGGCGAGTGCGGTGGATGTCAATTGCAACATCTAACTTATGAAGCTCAGTTAGAAAACAAACGCCAGATTATTGAAAATGCTTTAATACGCATTGGAAAATTTTCAAAGCTTGCGGTTTTACCTGTGGTTGCTGCTCAGATGAACTGGATGTATAGACGTCATATCACCCTCAAAATTATTCCCCATCAAGGGTTTTTTAGGGCAGGCTATATAGCTATTGATAACCAAACTCTGCTACCCATTCAACATTGCCCTCTATTCCTTGCCGAAGATAATGTGGCCCTTGCCGAAGTGCAGACCTTGCTAGGGAAGATATCTTCTCAACAAGCTACTGAAGGAAGAGCAACTCTTTTTAAAACGGAAGTAAACCAATTAATTTTAAGTTTAAATTTTGAGAAGCTTAATAAGATAGAAGCAGAGATTATCGAAGAATTTTTAAAACAATTTCCCCGCTGGAAAGGAGTCATAGTAAAGGGAGGATCAAAAAAATGGGTGTGGGGTGATCCCACCAACTTTCTCGAGGTCGGACACTTAAAATTTCTTTGCTCCCCTGAAGTCTTCATACAAAATCATGCAGAGCAAAGCTTAAAGATCTATCAGCAAATCATTGATTTGTTTTCTAAGAAGAAGCAAGCTACCATTCTTGATCTTTATTGTGGCATTGGTATCTCCTCTTTACTTTTAAGTCAACAAGGCCATCGAGTCATTGGAATAGAATACAATCCTCTGGCGATCGCTATGGCCAAAGAAAATGCCTGCCTTAACAGATTGACGACCCCTCAATTTATTGAAGGAGATGTGGAAAAAGTCTTACAAAAAGAATTGCACGAGCAGCACGCCGATATCATTATTCTTAATCCTCCCCGCCAGGGAATTACGCCGGCCGTCGGAGTAGAAATTTTACGACGTTGCCCACAAGAAATTATTTATGTTTCCTGTATGCCTTCTACTCTTGCTAGAGATCTTTCTCTTATCTGTGTTCAAGGTTATAGAATCTCCCTTATCCAACCTTACGACATGTTTCCCCAGACAAGCCATGTTGAAACTCTTGTACATTTGATACGTGGCTAAAAATAAGATTAGCAATGTTAACATACAGGCTCTTGTGATGCCCCTCCCATTGAAGCATGAGGGAAAAATTTATGGTAGACCTATTTTAAACGATTTTAATGGGGAAAGCTGTCAAAAAAGAGTTAGGAGCTCAGCTAAAAGGGTGCCTGTTTGATCTAGATACTTGCAAGAGGCAAAGTAACATCTTTAGAAAAACAAAGTCCTATCTCGTTTCAAATTAATAACAGCACTTCTTGAGCATTCCGCCCTCTGGCAAAGATACGATTAAATCATTTACTTGCTAGATAGCTCAAGAAGCTCTTCATCTTTCTGCAATTTCTCACTAGCATACTGAAGCGCCCAGCCATCTTGCTTAACAGCCTCAAGAACGACTTTCCTATCGTTCTGAAGCTTTTGGCTAGCATACTCAAGTGCCAGACCGTCTTGCTGAACAGCAATAATTACAACTTCTCTATTATTTCGAAGCCCCAGGCTAGCATGTTGAAGGGCCCGACCATTACACTGGACTGCAGCAACTACAACTTCTCTATCGTTTTGAAGCTTTTGGCTAGCATATTGAAGAGCCCAGCCGTTTTGCTGCACAGCAGCAAGAATAATTTTTTTATCATGCCGAAATTCTTGGTTAGCATACTGAAGCGCCCAACCGAATTGCCTAACAGCAGCAAAAACAACTTTTCTGCTATTTCGAAGCTCGGGACTAGCATACTGAAGCGCCCAGCCGAATTGCCTAACGGCAGCAAGAACGACTTCTTTATCATTTTGTAGCTCTTGGCTAGCATACTGAAGCACCAAACCCTTATGCTGAACAGCAGCAAGGACAAATTCTCTATTATCTCGAAGTTCAGGACTAGCGTACTGAAACCCTAAATCGTCTTGCTGAATAGCAGCAAGAACGACTTCTCTATCATTTTGAAGCTTTAGGCTAGCATGCTGAAGCGCCAAACCGCTATGCTGGACAGCAGCAAGAACGATTTCTTTATCATTTGAAAGTTCTTGGCTAGCATACTGAAGCGCCAAGCCATTTTTCTGAACAGCAGTAAGAACGATTTCCCTATCGTTTTGAAGCTCTGCGGGAGCAAATTGAAGGGCCAGGCCATTTTTCTGAACAGCAGCAAGAAGGGCTTCCCTATCGCTTTGAAGCCCTTGTAGGGCAGATCGAAGCGTTAAGCCATCTTTCTGAACAGCCACAAGAGGGGCTTTCCTATCTCTTTGAAACTCTTTGGTAGTAGGCTGAAGGGTCAAGCTATTTATCTGAACAGCAGCAAGAGGGGCTTCCCTATCCCTTCGAAGCTGTTTGGTAGTAGGCTGAAGTGTCAAATCACTTTGCTGAACAGTGGTAAGCACAGATTCTCTACCATTCGAAAAGTGGGAGTCAGCCTTCTTAAAGGCTTTGTTATTCTTTTGAGCAGCAGTATGCCCAATCTTTTTATCAACTTCTTTCTTATGAGCAACGTCCCAAATCCCCACCAGTATATTTCCTAATACAGGAATTAACAAAACTACACATCGTCTAAAACTTTTTTGATTAAGATGAGCATAGTAAGGATCTTTGGTCTCTTTTTGCTTAAAGAGTAAAATAATAGTTTTTTGAAAGATATCGATTAAATTAGTCACCGTGCTAAAGATAGGTACGTAGTCAGCCTTATGATCTATAAATAGGCAGACTCTAGATAAAGAATTCATTTGCATGGCACCTTATATTGTTTATTAACCTAATGTAGAGGTTATCTTTTTTTAAATAAATAGTTAAATTTAATGACAGAAATTTCTAATCTATTTAAAAACATTTATTTCTTAAACGCTCTCTAACTACAAAAAATTAAAAATGCACTATCCGAGTATAAGCTACACTGTAATTATTGAAAATCTTTTAGCAAAAAATGGGATAAACATTTCTTAATTTCAATCACATTTAAATATACCCTTCATGGGCATTGTTGCGTAAATGATAAGAAGCGTAGACGATAAGATTGCTCTTTAACGCTTAAGAGCTATAAAATTTAGTTTGCAAAAACAAGAATATAGGCAAGCTATCAAAAAAGCTCTCTTCCCTTACCACATACATAATTGGCCCGATTATAACAAAGCTTTAGTACAAAGAGGAAGCATAACTTTATGGTCCTAAGAATGAATCCATTAAAGGATGAAGGAAAAATATAGGTTTAAAGGAAGAAGGAGCGCCCAAAAATTTACTCCGTTGCCGCTATCCTCTGCATACTGATGATTAAAGCCGTTTATCATTTGCCCCTCCTGAGCCCTTCTAAGGATTTTTCTTAACATTGATTGTCTTGCTGGCCTCCAAGGCTGCCTTTTCCTTGCTATACCCGCATCTATAGGCGCGCTAAAAAGCTTGAACAGGAATTTGAAGGAGCCAAGCCTTAAAGTGTCTGACAAACGCAGCCTTTACTTCCTCTCGGATGAAGGCCTATGGTAAAGGAGAGTGGAAAGTGCGCCAGCCTGGCAAAGCAAAGCGGAGGACTTGGAGAAAGATTTACTTAAGCATTTGTCCAGATTCGCATGAAATTATTTTTAAGTAAATTGGCATAAAGTAATAAAACTGTTGATTTAGTGGCGAGCCAAATGATCCCCAATCTGCCTAAGAGCACAAAAGCCGCTTATGGAGATAGTGCTTACGATAAGCGAGCTTTCTATCGATCATCTTATTTTCAAAATATAGATCCTTTAGTACCTCCAAGAAGAGAAGAAAGATTTAAAGCCAAGAGACAGACAAGCTGTGAAAGAAAGAAATGATGCCTTAAAGCCCCTTAAAGATTTAGGAGAAGACAATGAGGCCAGGCATGTGGAAAGTTTGCGGCTATCATCGAAGATCGCTTGCCAAAAGAGCGATATACCGCTTTAAAAGAAACTTTAGAGGAGATTTTCGCTCTAGGAAGCTAGCCTAACAGCGAGAAAAATCGTAACTTTAAAAAACTTATGTTTATATAAATAAAAAAGAAATCAACCTTCCACCAAGCTAGCTCTCATCGTAAAAGCAAGCTTTTTATTAAGTATATGACTGCATAAAAAGTTGTCCGAAAGCGTATTATATGCTACATCTTTGGCGATGAATAAGATGGCACAGCTTGTCATGCTCGAGAAGCCATGTCCAAAGAGCAGTGGATGCTAACTTTGGTGATAAGCTTAGTGCAAGACTCCTCTTTAAGCAGGCAAGCTATTAGACCATTTACATAGCAAGGCTCCTTACGCCTATAAAACAAAAATTCTTTCTCTATATCCTTAAAACTTTCTAGGTCAGCAATTTGCGCTTTTAATATTATAGGTGAGGAAGCAGATATTTTTTCAGCTATGGCCTAAAACGCTGCTTTAATTCATCTGGTATGTTTTCCAGCAGATTTCCGTCTAACTTAAAATCCAAATCTTCAAAGCACAGTGCTATCTCTGCAGGAAGGGCAGTGAGATGGTTATTATTTAAGGGAAGCCATTGCAGCCGCGAAAGCTACCTTATCTCTGAAGGGAGGGTGGTAAGTTAGTTATGATTTAAGCAAAGTAGATAGATATGAGAAAGCTGCCCACTCTCTGCCAAAAGAGACGTAAACTGGTTGTAAGGTAAGTGAAGCTCTTCTAGCTGAGAAAGGTGCCGAATCTCTGCCGGAAGGGAGGTGAGCTGATTATCGAATAAGTAAAGCCTTTTCAGCTGAGAAAGCAGCCCTATCTCAGCAGGAAGAGAGGTAAGTTGGTTACCCTCTAAGCAAAGGTATTCCAGCCGAGAGAGCTGCCCTATCTCTGCCGGAAGGGAGGCAAGCTGGTTGCCCTTCAAGTAAAGGTTTTTCAACTGGACTAACTGTCCAATCGCTGCAGGAAGGGAGGTGAGCTGGTTGTTGTTTAAGTGAAGCCCTCCCAGCTGGGATAATTGCCCTATCTCAGCAGGAAGAGAGGTAAGTTGGTTATCCTCTAAGCAAAGGTATTCCAGCTGAGAAAGCTGCCTTATTTCTGCAGGAAGGGAGGTGAGCTGGTTGTTGTTTAAGTGAAGCCCTCCCAGCTGGGATAATTGCCCTATCTCAACAGGAAGGGAAGTAAGCTGGTTGCTGTTTAAGTAAAGCTCTTGTAGCTGAGAAAGCACCCCTATCTCAGCAGGAAGAGAGGTAAGTTGGTTATCCTCTAAGCAAAGGTATTCCAGCTGAGAAAGCTGCCCTATCTCTGCCGGAAGGGAGGTAAGTTGGTTGTTGTTTAAGTCAAGCCGCCACAGCTGAGAAAACTGCCCTATCTCTGGAGGTAAAAAGGTTAGGCTAATCTCGTTTAAATATAACTCTTCAATATCTTGGCCATATCTTTCAATCCACTCTCTGAAAAGCTCTCCTTTTTTTGCTAGAGGCAAATACCTAATTTTTTCTTGCTCTAAGTATTTTGTGCCATCAGAAAGGTTTTTCCACATTAAGAGGCGGTTAATATTTATAAGATAAGAAGAATAATTAGCCAGGTTAAAATATCTTTTTTCCTCTGTTTTCCACTTAAATTCTAACTCTACAGGAGAAAGTGAGTTAGCTAAACTAAAGATCTGCTTGAAGATAGCATTTACCTTTGCTGTTTCAGTAAGCTCTTCTTCTAGCTTATAAATCCTATCTAGAATAAAAGTCTGTTCTCTAATATCTCGTTGAGGAAAATGTATCTTACCTATTTGCTTATAAAGAGAGGGCATTATTTCTGCGTTCACCAGATGTCGCCATCTTGTACAAACGCTAACTAAGGCAGGCGAGGTGCAAACCGTTAAAATAGGAGTTAGTATTTCATTAGGTAAATGTTCAATGGTAATAGAAGAGTTAGGATTCATGGTATAGCCTCTTTTAAGCTTTATGCCTATTTTATTTACTTTTTAGGCACTTTTATATATATAAAAAAAGCAAGATAGGCAAGAAAATGTAAGAAGGTGCCCGGAAACCTATTTTTGAATTTGCTTTCATTTTATCAAAAAGCGAGAGTTTCGGGATACCTTCTTAAAAGCATATTAGATAGCTCATATGAGGAAGATAGAAACCAAGCTGAAGGCCTCAGCCGTATAAATTTATCTGTTTTAAAAGGCGTACAATGAATCTATTAAAAGCTGGTGCAAAAACAAAAGCAGAAATTAAGGGAAGAAAATAAATCCTGATGGAATCGAGATTACATGAGGAAAATGTAAAACGGTAAGTAAAATCTTTATGCAATTTCCCTGCAGAACAGAAGTCTCCTTTGCTTTAAATTAATAATAGCATTTCTGTTGAGTACTCCCTCTCTAGCAGAAGCACAATTAATCATTTACTTGTTACATAGCTTAAGGAACTCTTTATCTTTCTGAAGTTGCTCACTAGCATAACGAAGTGCCATGCCATTTTGCTTAGCAGCGGCCATGACGACTTTCCTATCGTTTCGCAGTGCTTGACTAGCATATTGAAGGGAGCAACCCTGTTGCTGAACTGCGGCAAGCACCACCTCTTTATCATTCTTAAAATCTTCTCCAGCATACTGAAGTGCCAGGCCGTTTTGCTGGACGGCCGCAAGCACAAT
>NZ_JRXI01000148.1:0-11178 GCF_000813645.1 Neochlamydia sp. TUME1
TGGCCGTCTTGCCGAACGGCCGCAAGCACAATATCTTTATCATTTTTAAGTGCTTGACTAGCATACTGAAGAGCCTTACCATTTTGCTGAACTGCGGCAAGTACTACCTCTTTATCATTATTCAGGTCTTCTCCAGCATACTCAAGTGCCCGAACATCTTGCTGGACAGCCGCAAGCACAATATCTTTATCATTTCTAAGTTCTTGACTAGCATACTGAAGAGCCTGGCCGTTTTGCTGAACTGCAGCAAGTACCACCTCTTTATCATTCTTAAGATCTTCTCCAGCATGCCGAAGTGCCAGACCATCTTGCTGGACTGCCGCAAGCACAATATCTTTATTACTTTTAATCCATGGGCTGGCATAAAAGAGTAGGCTGCCAGCTTGCCGAACAGCAATAAGTAGCAGATATTTATCATCTCTTAGAGACCTGGAGGCATACTCAAGTGCCCATACATTTTGCTGAATGGCAGCAAGCACGACTTTTCTATTGTCTTTAATTTCTTCACTGGCATATTTAAGGGCTAAGCCATCCTGCTGAACAGCAGCAAGCATGACCTCTTCGTCGTTCTTAATTTTTTTGCCCCCATACTGGATAGTCAAGCACGGATGCTTAAAATCAACAAGCACAAATCTCTCATTATCTATCACCGTTTTATCAAGGTACTGGAGGGCCGGATCTTGGTGATGAATAGCAGCAAGCACGACCTCCCTATCGTTTTTAAGCGCTTGGCTAGCATATTTAAGAGATGCGCCATTTTGTTTAACAGCAGCAAGCACCACCTCTTTATTATTTTTAAGCTCTTGGCTAGCATACTCAAGACCTAAGCTATCTTGCTGGACAGCGGCAAGTACGACTTCCTTATCATTCCTAAGTTCTTGGCTAGCATATTTAAGGGCTAGACCATCTTGGCTAACAGCGGCAAGTACGATATTTTTATTATTTTGTAACTCTGGATGAGCATACTTAAGAACTAAGCCGCTTTGCTTAACAGCAGCCAATACGATATCTTGATCTTTTTTAAAATCTTCTCTAGCTTGGGAAAGCTCCCATCCATTTTTCTGCATCTCAGCAAGGGCGGTAGCCTTATCTTTTTTAAACTCCTCGCTGAGATTGTCAAGCGTTAACTCACCTTTTTGAACAATAACCAATGGAGCCGATTCATTATTAATTTCTTTCACCGCATCTTGGGGTGAGTTAATCGTCTGGTCTGCTCTTAGCGGTTTTGGGTTCTTATTCTTGAGTCTATAGCGATGAATATCCCAAACTCCAACCCATATATTTCCTAAGATGGGGATTAATAAAACAATGCACCTGCCAAAACTTTTTTTATTAAGATAGCGGTAATAACTTTTGCTTACAGATAAGTTTTTTTCTTGCAGGGTCGGTATATAAACACATTTTTGGAAAATATTGACTAGGTTAGTCACTGTACTGATTAAAGGCACGTAGTCAGCCTTACGATCAATCCATATGCATAATTGAGGAAAACCGCTTAGTTTCATTTTGACCCTATTTATTCTTTAAGTTCATTAAATTTTAACAACTATGGCTTATAAAATCAACAGAATTTATTTTAAAAGCTAACCTTCTATACAACTAAAAAACATCGTATAAATTAATATATTAGTACTCTCTTTCTCACTCTAAGACGCACCCTACTAACAAGAGCAAGAGGTAGTTGGTGTTTGGCAAACTTTTATCCTACCTTTTATAGAAGCTACATCTGCATAACCCAAAAAGAAATTTACCTTTTTCCAAAGTGGCTTTCTCCTTAAAAGCAAGCTTTTTATTAAGCATATGATTACATAAAGAGCAGCTCAAAAAAACTTCTCACCTTTAATTTGATAGATCCATACCCTCATATAAAGCTGCTTACACTTTCATCTTTTCTTAGCTATATTCTGCATGCGCAAATATTCCTTACCCCCCTTAAGCTTTTGCAGGGAAGAAATAAAACAGGGCTCTTAGACTATCCTTTTCGCTGCAAACTACTCTCTGCTTATCAACATTGCTATTAACAATCCCACCTAGTTCATCCATTCATGCCTTTTCCTATTTTTAACTTTCTTGCCTAAAGTCATACCTGCAAAGCCTTTTTTCTCTAGCTATTTTGATACTTTGGCTATCGGCTATATTTGAGCTTAAATTATGCTAGCTTAACCCAACTTCGGCGCATCGATCAGCTTAAATAAGTATTAATTTGTTCGAATAAATTACTTTATTTTACTTTAAATTAATGAATCCATCCATTTCCCCAAAAAAAGGGATTACGAAGAAGATAGGCCGCTTGATATGCTCTCTTTAAAATGTAAAAGATAGCATTAGCAGCTGCTACCTAAAGTGCTCGGATAGCTTAGCTGCCTCTTTCTTACCTACAATGGGTGCACACACCTGTCACTCGCGATTATTTAACTTTTTAAGATAAAGTTAGTTTACCGTCATTACGTTCTTAAGCTAAACAGCTTAAATTATAAATGATTTTGTAAGCGATCATGAGGGCCATATCTACTTAAGGTATTGATGCTAAAGACCTAATATAAATCAGAAAGGGCAGTAAATAGGAAAAAACCAGCTATTTGCGAGCATTTTTGACATTGCAGATGCCTGCAGAATCGTGTCTAAAGCTGGGCATGCCCCGTGAACGCTTACATGATTTTGATAATTTAAAAATGCTTGTCAAGAGATAATCTTTTTATAAATTTAGAGAAATCTAGGTCTATCTATAAAATAAAGAGGAGTTAGGACAAAAGAAGCTAAAAAATTAAAAAGCTTATTGTGACTTTTTCCCTCTATAAAATTTGTCATTCCTTTTGAGCTTTATCCCATGCATCTAAAGCTAAATTAAGTTTTAGCACGTTGATATAAGGTGCGCCTAGGAAGCCCCAGCGCGGCAATTCTATGGATGCTTCGATGAGTCGAAAAATAGCCTCTTTATTATTTTCATTCCAACCTCTTGCTTTGATTACCCGTTCTACCTGGAAGTAGGCGGTCTGCGGAGAAATATGCGGATCTAATCCGCTGGCAGAAGCAAAAAGTAACTCACTAGGAATTAAGCGATCACTTTTCTCCTCGTAGGTTGTTTTTATCTTTACTTTGCGTTTTTCAATAACTTTTTTTAAAGCCTCGCTGGTAGGGCCTAAATTACTTCCCCCTGATGCTAAAGGATTATAATTATTTATCGATGGACGTCCCCAAAAATAGCGATTGCTTTCAAAGTTTTGCCCGATCAGGGCAGCCCCTATCCACTTTCCATTAAAAGAAATAAAATCCCCTTCCGCTTTATTGTTGATAGTTAGATACGCTATAAGAGTAATGAAGAGAGGGTAGATAATCCCTGTTAAAGCTGTTAGCCATAGAAACATCTTGAAGCTAGTCCAAATTCTTAACATATAAACTCTCTTACTCTACAAAGCCAAAAAAGGTGATTAAAATATCGATAAGTTTTATTCCTACAAAAGGAGCCACAAGACCTCCTAATCCATAGATGAGGAGATTATTTCTTAACAAAGCCTGTGCTGACTGAGCATTATATTGGATCCCTCTTAAAGCTAGAGGTATTAAAGCCACAATGATTAGGGCATTAAAGATAAGGGCACTTAAAACAGCACTCTGTGGTGAATTTAAGCCCATAATATTAAGTACGGACAAAGGGCCAGCGCCTCCTTCATCTCCTATATACAAGGCTCCAAAGATCGCTGGAATGATGGCAAAATATTTAGCCACATCATTCGCTATACTAAAAGTTGTTAAAGCACCCCTTGTCATCAACATCTGCTTGCCAATTTCTACAATGTCTATTAACTTGGTAGGATTGCTATCTAAATCTACCATATTGCCAGCTTCTCTAGATGCCTGTGTGCCTGTATTCATTGCTACACCTACATCCGCCTGAGCTAAAGCAGGTGCATCATTGGTGCCATCGCCTGTCATAGCCACTAGCCTTCCATTTTCTTGCTCGCTTTTAATTTTTTCTAGTTTTATTTCGGGCGTAGCCTCAGCAATAAATTCATCTACTCCAGCTTCTGCTGCAATAGCTGCAGCGGTCAATTGATTGTCACCAGTAACCATTACGGTACGAATACCCATGCGCCGCATCTGCGCAAATCTTTCTTGGATACCTCCTTTAATGATATCTTTAAGGTGAATGATCCCTACAATTTTATCCTCATCGCTGACCAATAAAGGTGTTCCTCCTTTACTTGCTATAGTTTGTATAGCAGCATCTAGCTGATCAAGATAATGCCCTCCTAAACTTGTTAGATGCTTTTTAATGGCTTCTGTAGAGCCTTTGCGTATGCGCCGTATAACCTTTCCTAAACCGTCTACGAAATCGATACCGCTCATGCGTGTAGTGGCTGAGAAAGGAACAACGATAGAGTTTCTTGTATCCAAAGATTCAGCCCTTAAGCCAAATAATTTTTTAGCAAGAACTACAATAGAACGGCCTTCTGGAGTCTCATCAGATAGAGAAGCTAACTGAGCAATTTCTGCAAAAGCTTTTTCATCCATGCCTACAGCAGGTAAAAAAGCTGTAGCCATTCTATTGCCGATAGTAATCGTGCCTGTTTTATCGAGTATCAACAAATCTATATCTCCTGCGGCTTCCACCGAGCGGCCGCTTAAAGCTATCACGTTGCGCCTAAATAAACGATCCATCCCTGCAATTCCTACCGCACTTAGCAATGCGCTAATGGTCGTAGGGATTAAGCAAATTAGCAGAGCCACTAAAATAGGAAAGGTTAGGAGTTGGGAAATATCTTGCTTAGAAGCATGGGCACTATATTCTCCAAAAGCTTTCAAAGAAGCGATAGTGATAAGAAAAATAATGCTTAAAGCCGAAAGCACGATATGCAAGGCAATTTCATTAGGTGTCTTCTGCCGTTTGGCGCCTTCAATTAAGCGTATCATGCGGTCTAAAAAATTATTTCCGGGCTCTGCAGTCACTTGAATACGCAGGCGATCGCTCAGCACCCTAGTTCCTGCCGTTACAGCGCTTCTATCTCCTCCACTTTCTCTAATGACAGGTGCCGATTCACCTGTTATAGCTGATTCATCAATTGTAGCAGCCCCTTCCACGACATCCCCGTCGGTAGGAATAATATCCCCTGCTTCGCAAATTATTACATCCCCTTTTTTTAACTGGTCTGCAGGAATTTTTATCTCTATTCCATTGATCTCTTGACGAGCATTAGCTTGAACTTTTGTTTTTCTTAAACTCGCCGCTTGTGCTTTTCCTCTACTTTCGGCAATGGATTGAGCAAAATTAGCAAAAAGGATTGTAAACCATAACCAAAGGGCAATTTGCAAATTAATCCACGCTAACTGCTGATAAAAAATCTCCTGGATGACATAACTTGTGGTAGCCAGGGCTCCAAGATAAGTCACAAACAGGACAGGATTTTTAAATTGATCCTGGGGAGCCAACATCTTGATTGCTTCTTTAAGAGCCTCTGCAGCAATTTTCAAAGTTAACAAGCTCTTTTGGTTGGACTGCATTCGATCTCCTTTATCCCTAAAGTTTTGATCCCTTATTGGACATTATTTTCCTCTATCTATTTTTCTGAATTTAAAATGTCTGTCCTTTAAGCATTAAAAGATGCTCCGCTAAGGGACCTAATGACCATGCAGGAAAAAATGTTAATGCTCCTACGATAAGGATCACACATAAAAGTAAAAAAGCGAACAAAGGAGAGCTAATGGAAAAGTCCCCTGAAGAAAGAGGAGAAGCCCTTTTAGAGGCAAGTAAGCCCGCTATAGCAAGGCTAGACAAAATTATTGAACCCCTACTTATTAACATGACTATTCCCAGGAAGAGATTGTAATAAAGTGTATTAGCATTTATTCCAGCAAACGCACTACCATTATTACCTGCAGCCGATGAAAAAGCATATAAAATTTCTGATAAACCATGAGGACCCTGGCTTCCTAAGCTAGCAAGGGCTTCTGGCAGTATGCAAGAAAGTCCACTCCCTATGAGAATGAGAAAGCTAGGCATTAAAATAGCTAGCATTAGCCATTGCATTTCTTTTCTCTCAATTTTTTTACCTAAGTACACTGGCGTCCTTCCTACCATAAGACCTGCAAGAAAAACTGTAAGGATGGCAAACATGATCATCGAGCATAGTCCTACCCCTATCCCTCCAAAAACTATCTCTCCTAGCATCATGTTAAGCATAGCCATTCCTCCGCTTAAAGGGGATAGACTAGAAAGCATAGCATTAACTGAGCCATTTGACGTAGCTGAGGTTGACATAGCCCATACAAGACTAAGGTTAGTTCCTAGCCGGGTCTCTTTTCCTTCGAGGAAAGGAGAGGCATCCATAGCAAGATCCATGAGTTTTTCCGCATAGAAGGAAATACTTAAGCCGACCACCCAAAGAGCTATCATAACAGCGAAAAGATTCCATGCATGCTTTTTGGAATCGATTAAGATTCCATAGGCATATACGGAAGCCGCTGGTATTAGCAAAATAGCAAGCATTTCAAAAAGATTGGTAACAGGGGAAGGATTTTCAAAAGGATGCGCACTATTAGCATTAAAAAAGCCTCCCCCATTTGTTCCCAGCTGTTTGATAGCTACCTGCGAGGCTACGGGTCCTAGAGGAATGATTTGCTGAGAATTTTCCAAAGTAGTCACTTCAATATAAGGAGAAAAGGTTTGAACGACCCCTTCGCTAACCAATAATAAGGCTAGTAGTATAGAAAGAGGTAACAGTAGATAGACGATAGAACGAATAAGATCGCTCCAAAAATTGCCTATGTGTTTAGTATTTTTGCTCACAAGGCCCCGAATTAAAGCTAATAAGGTAGCCAATCCAGTGGCTGCGCTCAAAAAATTGTGCACGGCCAGCCCAAGCATTTGCGTCAGATAGCTCATTGTGGTCTCACCTGCATAGGCTTGCCAATTAGTATTAGTAATAAAGCTTATCGCAGTATTAAAGGCTAATGGCCATGGAACTGCTGGAAAATGCTGAGGATTAAGAGGAAGGATATGTTGTAAAAGTTGAAGAAAAAAAAGCCCTAGAAAGCCGATGATATTGAAAATAAGAAGGGCGGTCGCATATTCAAGCCAGCTCATCTCTTTTTTTGCATCTACGCTACTGAGGCGATAAGATAAATGCTCTAAGCCTCCTAAGAAAAAATGCACAGCAGTTCTTTGACCGGTAAATATTTTAGCCATATATCTACCAAGAACAGGTGTTAACACAATAAGAAGAGCAGGAAAGAAAAGGAGTGTAGCCCAATCGGCATAGGACATAAGTGCTCTTCTCTTAGAATTTTTCAGGGTGAAGTAGGGTATATATCAAATAAGCTAAAACGGCAAATGTTAAGGCTCCCGCTAAAATAAAATCCATCGGCATACTCATCCTGCACAATTAAAAGCTATCCTATAAATTGTACATTAGCTATCTCAAAAAAAATTTACAAATAAAATAAGCAAAATAGCAATAGAAAAGTTATCCAGAAAAAAAGCCATTCTTAATTTTTTGTTAAATTTAGGATAGCTATTTTTACAATAAAGGAGCTGGATTTTTGATAAGATGAGCATAATAATGAGAAAAAGCTGCCGCTTGATCGCCATCTATGATCCTATGGTCAAAGCTCCATGATAAATTGAGAACATCCCTGAGCACTACGTTATCATTACAAGCCCATGGCTGTTTTTGAATACGATTAACGGCTAAGATAGCTACTTCAGGATAATTAATGATAGGCGTTGCCCATAGCCCCCCATCCCCTAAGACTCCAAAGTTACTAATTGTAATAGTCCCTTCTTTCATCTCACTCGGCTGAAGCTTATTGGTATTAGCTTTGTTTTTAAGTTCTTCATAAGCATAGATCAAATCGATTAAAGAAAGAGCTTGAACATTTTTAAGTACCGGTACAATTAATCCCAAGGGCGATGCCATGGCAATGCCTATATGCTGCTGCTGATGAATGATCAGCTTATGTTGATCCACCGAACTATTAAACTGAGGAAATTTATTTAAAGTTAAACTTAAAGCTTTAAGCAGAAAAGGCATATAAGTGACTTGAATATTCTTCTTAGCCCCCTCTTCTTTAAATTTTTGGCGTAAACGCACAAGCCTTGTCGCCTCAGCTTTTTCAAAATAAGAAAAATGAGGAATTTTACGTTTAGATTCTACCATTTTCTGGTACATTAAATTTTTAATACCTATGATAGGAAGCTCTTTATCTCCTTCAAGACGAAGAACACTGGTATCTAAATTTTCCTTGGGCGAGGGCCGAACATATTGACGTAAATCTTCTGGTCTTACGCGGCCTGCTTTGCCCGTTCCCTGAATCTGAGAGATATCAATTCCCATTTCTTGAGCTAATTTCCTTGTAGAAGGCAGAGCTAAAACATCTGACGATTTAGGTGCAAGAGCAGAGGCATCAGTATGACTAGGAGCAAGTGGAGACAAAGGACAAGGCTTAGGGAGAGAACTTTCTTTAAGCTTAAATTGAGGCGGGGGCGCTGCTGTATGCCCTTCAAGTAATTCTATATCGTAAAGAGGTTTTCCTTTAATCGATATCTCTCCAGGCTTATAGTAATGTTTGACGACTTTTCCAGGATAAGGGGAAGGAAGTTCTACAGTAGCTTTATCAGTCATTACAATTACGACAGCTTCATCTTGCAGGACGGTATCCTGGATATCTTTAAGCCATTCAACCACTTCTCCTTCGATAACTCCTTCCCCAATATCAGGCAAGGTTACGGTATGAATTTTAGCCATGGAGTCTTCCGTTTAGTAATCAAGGGTTTCTAAAATTGCCTTTTTAACGCGAGGAGTATCAGGCAGATATTCTTTCTCTAAAGTATGAGGGAAAGGCGTATCTAAGCCGCAGCAACGTTTAACAGGTGCTTGAAGTTTTAGTAAGCAACGCTCATGAATCAACGCCGAGAGCTCGGCACCAAAACCTTGAGTTAAAGGCGCTTCATGGCAAACAACGCAGCGACCTGTCTTATTGACTGATGCTACCAAGGTGTGAATATCTAAAGGATTTAAAGTACGTAGATTTATAACTTCTACATCAATGTTTTCTTGCTGGGCCAGCTCCTCTGCCGCCTGCTTATTTTGATGATGCTGTGCTCCCCAGCCAATCAAGGTTATGTCCCTACCTGTACGTTCCACATGGGCTTGACCAAAAGGAATTAAATATTCTTCTTCGGGTACTTCTTGTTTTAAAGAGCGGTAAATCCTTTTGGGTTCTAATAAAAGGACAGGATCATTGGAGCGAATGGCAGAAGCAAGCAATCCTTTAGCATCATAAGGAGAAGAAACTACTGCTACCACCAGGCCAGGAATATGGAGAAAGAAAGCCTCTGGGGATTGAGAGTGGTAATGTCCTCCATGAATCCCTCCTCCATAAGGAGTGCGTATAACCATTGCGCTGCTGTACTGGTTACCCGTGCGATAGCGCATCTTAGCCATCTCGTTGACAATCTGGTCAAAAGCTGGATAGATATAATCGGCAAATTGGATTTCGCAAATAGGCTTAAGGCCTTTTTGTGCAATGCCTATGCCAAAACCTATGATGCCAGCCTCTGCCAAAGGAGTATCAAAGCAACGCTCTTCTCCAAATTTTTCTTGCAAGCCTGTGGTTACGCGAAAGACCCCTCCGAAGGCACCTACATCCTCGCCAAAAGTTAGCAAACGTGAGTCACGTGCAAACTCTTGATGAAGAGTGTGATTTAAAGATTGGATAATGTTCATGATTGCCATGTTAACCTACTAAACAAATATGGGGTGGTTTATTCATGATAAAGAGATTGGATGTCTTCGTACTGAGCTGCAAGGCTAGCTGGCACTTCAAAATATACATCTTCTATAAGAGAATGTAAAGCAGGCCTACCGGTCTCTTTGGCCACCTGGATGGCTTCAGTAATTTCTTTATTAATAGAGTCTAAGTAACTTTTTTCTTGCTGCACATCCCATAAACCTTTCTTTTCCAAAAAATTCTTTAAGCGAGTGATAGGACAAGCTAGTTGCTTTTCTAAAACTTCTTTCTCTTGACGATAAACCGAAGGATCATCCGAAGTAGAATGAGCTCCTAAGCGATAGGTCATGGCTTCAATGAAAACGGGGCCTTGACCTTCTATGCATGCCTGTCTAGCTTGGGACACCGCTTCATAAATAGCAAAAAAATCATTACCATCGACGCGATAAGTCGTTACATTTCTTCCTATCACTTGGGGTGCCACTCCATCGCTAGTAAACTGGCATGAGGCTGGCGTAGAAATGGCATATCCATTATTTCGGCAAAAGAAAATCGCAGGAGCTTTTCTTACTGCCGCAAAATTCAAGCCTACATGAAAATCCCCTTCGGAAGTGGCTCCTTCACCAAAATAAGCTACAGCCACTGTATTTTCTTTTTGAATTTTCATGGCATAAGCACAGCCAGCAGCATGAGGAATTTGAGTACCTATAGGGGAAGATACTTGTACAACATTTAAAGCACGAGATCCAAAATGATTGGGCATTTGCCTTCCCAAAATAAGATCTTCTTTATTACAAAACATGTGGTGAATATATTGCTGCAGAGTAAATCCTCGCCAAAAGATAATGCCACTTTCTCTATACTGAGGATAAAGCCAATCTTCAAATGAAAGAGCAGCAGCACTTGCAACAGAGCAGGCTTCTTCACCCAAAGAGCTTAAAGCAAAAGAAATCATTCCTTGCCGTTGAAGGGTTATCATTCTTTCATCTAAGCGGCGTGTTAAAACCATTGTTTGATAAGCTTTAACTAAAACCTCGTCCGCAATATTTACCTTACACTCCGGAGAAAGTTCACCTTGGGCATTTAAATAGGTACGCGTTGGAATGGCCATTTTTATTTATTCCCCCATAAAGCTTGGTCGTATTAAGGCGAGCTAAATTCTCCACAATTTTAAATGGCTAGCAAACTCAGTCAAACATTTTAACATAAAAAAATTTATGAAGCTGCTTATTTTATTTTTTCTTTTGATCTGGGCCAATTACTGTCCGCGTTAAGAGGGAAATGGACGAGGAGAAGTTTAAAAGTAAGAGAGCTTTTTTAGGCGATTAAAATCGGTTAAAATATAATCATTTAACCTTAAGCCTCCTTTCGCAGATAAATCTTATCTTAAAGACCTAAATAAGGCGACAGGGGGCTTAGAATCAACGGTATGCAAAAAAAAGGTAACAGTTC